>CACZRY010000217.1 GCA_902783745.1 uncultured Erysipelotrichaceae bacterium | reverse complement strand
TGAACGTGCTGGTTCTGGTATTCCTAATATTATTACAGCATCTAAGGAAGCTAATTTTAATGAGCCATTAATCACTCAGGATGTTCAGCCTGATGAGGTTATTGTGACAGTTTATACTGCAAATGAAGTTATTGGTTCAAAGAATGAGCCGATAAATGAGCCGATAAATGAGCCGATAAATTCACTAAGTACTAATGCAAGTTCTGTTCTATCATTTATTATTAATAATAGGTCTTGCTCAAGAGATGATATCGCTAAAAACATAGGAATATCACTAGCCACTGTAAAACGTGCCTTAGATGAATTAAAACAAGCTAATATAGTGCTTGGTAAAACATCTAATAAAAACGGCACTTGGATAATTAAAGAATAACTATTATGCATCCTTTATGGGTGCATTTTTATTTGGTGTTTATTCTATTATAGAATTTGAAATATTAATTGTAAAATTTAAATTGACAGTAATACACAAAGGGTTATAGTGGAATTTATCACCCACTTTATTACCCACTTCGTTAATTCTATATGGAATATAAAGTTCAAAAAACAGGAATTTAGTTCCTGTTTATTGTTTATAATATTTATTTTTATTTTTTGATGATATAAATACTTCTAATGCTTCTTTTTCTAAGCTTATATCTAATTTATTAGTTTTAAATGCATCTTCACCATCTATATTTATATTAATCTCATCATCAAATTCAATCGATAATTTATTTGTATATATAGATTTTTTAGGATTAAATTTAAGATGATTTAAAAATGATATAAATCCAAATAACCTAGGCTTATTATTAATTAATCTATAATTAAATAATCCATCATTTAAATATAGATTATTTCTTATTTTACCACCAGCAAGATATTTAGATTTAGTAACTATACCTATAAAGTAATATTTGCCTTTTATTTTAGGCTTTTCTATTTTTTTATACAAATACTTTATCGCATTTAAATAATAAGAAATTTTGCCAAATATGCCTTTTAGTTTTGATTTTATTTTATAGCTTGATGATGTTCCAGCACCAAAAGCTAACGCATAGGTCATATATGTATCATTTACTTTTACTATATCTATTTTAATTTTATTTGATAAATCTAGATTTTTTAAAGCCTTCTTATAATTTCTTCCAAGTAAATTAGATGAGAAATCATTACATGTACCTAATGGTATTACAATTAATGATGGTCTTTTTTTTAACATCATTAATGAAGATACCACCTCATGTACTGTACCATCTCCACCTAATACCGCTATTGAATCATAAGAAGTTCCATCTTCTAATATCTTTTTTGTGATATTACCTTTATAGCTAGACGAAAAAAAATCTATGGAAGAATAATATAAAGATAACTCTTTTTTAATATATTCAATTGTAGATACCTTATGCTTTCTTCCAGTAAAGCAATTAAATATAATTAAGAGTCTCATATATCCTCCATAGATTATTTATTTTAGCCGTTTACAAATGTTGCAAACTTATCAATTTTTTCTTTAATACCTACTACTACAACAGTATCACCAGGTGTTAGAAGGTCAGAACCTCTTGGAATAAAGAATTCTCCATTTTCCTTAATGATACCAACAATATTAATATCAAAGGCATTACGTAAGTTTAAGTCAATTAAAGATTTTGCTTTAAACTTTTCACCAACCTCAAGCTTATACATACCATATGAGCCTGAAACCTTGTAATAATCAACAATTGTATCTGATGTTATTTGGTTTGCTAAAGATATTGCAGATGATTCTTCTGGGATAATAACATCTGTTGCACCAACCATTTCAAATAATTCCTTATAATCAAATGAGTCAGCACGTACTGCAATCTTTTTAACACCTAAATTCTTAAGATTAACAATAGATAGGATTGATGCTTGTAAATTGTTACCAATTGCAACAACTGCAACATCTACTCCATCCTTACCAATGAATTCTTGTAATACATTTTTCTTTGTTGCATCAGCAATAACACAATGAGGAATTTTTCTTGATACACCTTGAACAGATTCTTCATTTTTATCAATTACTAAAACTTCATAGCCCATATCAGCTAATGTAGTTGCAACTTTAGATCCAAATCTACCTAAACCTATGACAAGATAGTTCTTATTCTTTTTCTTTCTCATCCTATCATCACATTCTCCTTTACATATTGAACATCTTCTATTGCATTAGACATCCAATTCTTATTTAAAACACCCATAATTGTTAATGGTCCTAATCTACCAAAGAACATAATTATAACAACTATAATTCTATTTATAGCATTTAAGCTTGATGTAATACCCATTGATAAGCCTGTTGTTGAGAATGCAGATACAATCTCAAATAAAACCTTATCAAAGCCTAATTCTGGCTGAATGCATAAAACAAGTATAGTACCAAAGAATACAATTAATATCGCAACAACTAATAATACGAAAGCTTTTGCAGTTTGCGATTGATCAATTCTTCTTTTAAAGCATGTTGCTTTCTTACCTCTTGCATAATAATATATTGCAATTGCTGTAACAGCTAATGTAGTTGTTTTAACACCACCACCTGTTGAACAAGGGGATGCACCAATTAGCATTAAGAATATACATATTATATAAGTAATAGGCAAGAATTCAAGCATAGACATATCGTATGTCGCAAAACCTGCGGTACGACATGTTATGGATGTAAACAATGCTTCCATAAAATTCATGTGTTGCGTATCACCTGATTTTGCAAAATTTGCAGATAACCAAATAAATGCTGCACCAAACACAATTAATATTAAAGTAGTAATTAAAACAATCTTAGTATGTAATGAGAAATAATTCCATTTGAATCTCTTTCTTACTACATCATCATAAACAACAAATCCTAAGCTACCTAATACAATCATTGCCATTGTTGTTGAATTTAACAATACAATAGATGAAAATGGTATAACAGTTGAGGTTGAATTAATAACAACAAGTGAGTTAGATGAAACAATATCAAATCCTGCATTATTAAATGATGCAGCTGCATGGAATAGTGATAAAAAGAATGAATATGATAGCTTAAAGCTATTATTATAATCACTACCTAAAAGACCAATTGACCTTAATCCATCTTTTCCTTCTCCTATCTCATATTCTAAGAATTGGAAGAAAGGGAACCAGTTTATAAATACGAATATAAGCTGTATTGTAAATGATATTAATACGATTTTTCTAACTAAGCTTACTAATCCTTCAACTGAGGATTGATTTAGTGCTTCTCTTAATAAGAATCTATTAGAAATACCAATTCTTGCTCCACCGATTGTAAAAAAGAATACTGTAATAGTAATAAATGATAAGCCACCAACTTCCATTAATACTATCATTACAATCTTACCGAACAAACTTAATTCTGATGCTATATTTCTAACAGTTAAACCTGTAACACAGGTTGCACTTGTTGCTGTAAATAAAGCATCAATAAAACCTATAGAATGGTTACTTGTAGTAGCAAATGGCATTGATAATAATAAAGTTCCTATTAGGATTACACCAACGAATGTTAAGATTATATAAACATACGGATGTATTTTTTTTGCCATATAAACAACTCCTTAACAGAATATATTATACTATATTAGAATCAATTTTACCATATTAAAGAAAATAGGTAAAACATTCCTAAGCCAAAACAATACAATTATACTTCTGCAATAAAGATGATATTATCCTGTCTAATATAAGAATTATTTGATACTAAAGAATATGGAGATATTTTACTTTTTAAAGAAACTTCATCAAATATATTCATATAATAATTTGTAGCATCACCTATAACTATATACTTATCATCAAATCCTTTAAATATACCTGTAACCTTACATATACCATTTAGGGTACTTTCAGATCCATAATTACCTATAGAATTAGATACTCCTGATCTTGTTGATATTAATACAAATACTTTTTTCCCAACTAAATTTTCTAACATTTTTTACTCACCTCAAATAAAAAATTTAACCTATTATAACATTGTTTTAACAAATTAAAAAGACCCATGTGGGTCTAATTAATTATTTATTATATTTTTCTGGTAAATCCTTACATACAGCAAGTGCAATTGCACCAGGTCCTATATGACATGATACTGATAATGATAATGGATTAACAACAACATCCTTACATCCAAAATGTTCCATAACCATTTTCTTAAATTCCATTGCATCAGTAGTATCTGTACCTGTATATGCAATTTCATATTTAATATTATCACTTCTACCATCTAAATCTTTTAAGAATCCATTAACATCCTTTTCAATGGCATCAATCATAATCTTTTCAGCATTGTCTAATGAACGATTACGCATTCTATATTTATCAAGCTTTTCACCTTCAATAATTAATACTGGCTTAAGCTTAAGCATTCCACCTAATGCTGCGGCAGTAGGTGTGATTCTTCCACCCTTCTTTAAATATGTTAGAGTATCTACCATAATATAAATAATAGATTGGAATTTTACTTCAATTAAAATATCATGTATTTCCTTTGCAGTATAACCTTTTTCAGCAAGTTCTATTGCATCAAGTACACTTTGACGTTGTGTAACAGAAATTCTTTGATTATTAACTACAAAAACCTTATCCTTATAATTTGCTTCTGCATACTGAGTTGCAGTTTCACAAGATTTAGATAAACCACTAGACATAGGTATATAAACAATACTATCATAATTTTCTAACAATTCATCCCAAATTGTTGCAACATATGCAATAGATGGCTGTGATGTTGATACAACTGCATCACCAATTAACTTCTTGTAAAATTCTTCTTGTGATAAATTTATATCTTCTAAATATTCACTACCATCAATAGTAAATGGCATAGGTACAACTCTAATACCTAGTTTTTGTGCTTCTGCTTGAGTAATACCTGAGTTTGAATCTGTTAAAATCGCAACTTTTTCCATAAGCTCTCCTTTTTTATGTCAACAGTTGACATATTTTTAAATATACATTGATATTATAGCAATGCTATATAAAAATGTCAAACCTGTTTTACATATTTTAGCTTATTTAATGTCAGTAACCTCTGCATCAATAGAATCATGTCTTTTTTCTGATTGATAAGATTCTTTATTCATTTCATTTAATTTATTAATATCTCTTTTTAATTTAATAGTTATTATAATATCAAAAATACCATAACATACAATAATTGCACCAATAACAATTGTTACAACCTTTAATATATCATCTAACGCAAAACTGAATAATATTAATAATATACCAATTATTAATGAAGGTAATTCATTAATAAGTCTTGCTTTTTTATCATTCGATAAAAATATTCTTACAATTGGGAATAAAATCATATAACATCCAACAATTATAATTACTGCAGTATTATCATTATTCAAAAATAAAATACCAAGTACGATACCTATAATTTCAAATATCAAATTAAATACTAAATAATACTTATTAGAATCTAATAAAGTTACTAATAAAAATAATGAATTAATAACTATTAATAAAACTCCAATTGTAACAAATATAATATTCTTTAAATCCTTAAATGCGAATATAGAAAGAATAATTAATAATGCACCAAATATAATTGATAATATTCCTGCAATAAAGCCTTTACTTCTATTTAATAAAATCATAAAATCTCCTTTTCTTTAATATTTTATAAAGAACCTTCTTTCATTTCTAAAAGTTCTAAATATCTAGTAGTTTTTATATCTATATCATTAGACATATTATCTATTTCTTCTTGATGACGCATTAAAGCTTCAAAATCAGTAGGTGATATTGAATTATCATTTTTAAGCTCATTAAGCTTTTCTTCTAATATAGGTATTTCTTTTTCTAAATCATTTAATTCATTTAAAAGCTTAGATGGGAATTTATTCTTCTTTTTTAATTCCTTTTCTTCTTTATATGATAAATTCTTTTGGTTATCTATTTCTTTATAATCATTATTATTTTGTTCTAAATATTCACTAAAGCTCTTAAGTGATTCTTTAATATTCTTATTATCAAATATTAATAATCTATTACAAATTTTATCTAAGAAATATCTATCATGAGATATTACTAAGATAGGTCCTTTAAATGATAATAAATAATCTTCTAATATTTCTAATGTATATATATCTAAATCATTTGTTGGTTCATCAAATAACAATAAATTTGGATTACTAGATAATACTCTTACAAGCTGTAATCTTCTTTTTTCTCCACCTGATAAAGTCTTAACCTTAGAATATTGTAAATTTGAATCAAACAAGAATCTTTCAAGTAATGTTTTCGCATCAATTGTACCTTCTAGTGTTTCAATTAGATTTCTTTCTTCTTTTATATAATCAATTACTCTTATTTCAGGATCAATTAATTCCATATGCTGTGAAAAATAACCTATTTTTAATGTTTCACCTAAAATTAATTCACCACTTGTTAATTCTTCTTGTCCCATTAATATTTTAAATAAAGTTGTTTTACCAGAACCATTGTCACCAACAACTCCTATTATATCATCTCTATTTAATTCAAAATTAAAATTATCAAATAGCTTATTATCACCAAATGACTTAGATGCATTCTTTAATGATATAAGCTTTTTTCCAATTCTTACATCTAATGAATCTAATGTCATCTCCTTAGATTCATTAAATTTAATTTGAGACATTTCTTCAAACTTCTTAATACGATACTTTTGTTTAGTACGTCTTGCCTCAACTCCTCTATTAATCCATTCTTTTTCTTTTTTAAGAATAGATTTAAGCTTCTTTTCATATACTAATTCTTTTTCTAGTCTTTCTGCCTTAAGTTCTAAGAAATTAGTGTAATTTGCTTGATATGTATAGCATTTACCATGATCAAGTTCTAGCATCTTATTACATATTCTTTCTAAGAAATATCTATCATGTGTAACCATTATTAATGCATGCTTAAACTTAATTAAGAATTTTTCTAAGAATGAAATAATATCATTATCAAGATGGTTTGTTGGTTCATCTAATATTAATACATCACACTTAGTTACTAAAAC
>CACZRY010000216.1 GCA_902783745.1 uncultured Erysipelotrichaceae bacterium | reverse complement strand
TAAGTCAAGTAATGTTGACATACCTTCATCACCAACGAAGATAATGTCTCCACCTCTTCCTCCAGAACCACCATAAGGTCCACCCATAGCAACCTTAAGCTCACGACGATATGAAACAATACCATCGCCGCCTTTACCAGCTGTAATTTCAATGTTAACTTGATCTACGAACATGTTTTATCACCTCGAATTTTATAAAAAAGGTGCCCATTTTTTAGGGCACCAATGAATTATTAATTATTCAGCAATTGGATAAACAGAAATCTTCTTCTTGTTCTTTCCTAAACGCTCAAATTTAACAGTTCCTGATACAGTAGTGAATAATGTATCATCACCGCCACGCTTTACATTATTACCAGCGAAGAACTTAGTTCCTCTTTGACGATATAAGATTGAGCCTGCAGTAACTACTTCACCATCTGATACCTTAGCACCTAGTCTCTTAGATTCTGAATCACGGCCGTTCTTTGTTGAAGAAACACCCTTCTTAGATGCGAATAATTGAATGTTAAGTCTTAATAACATGTTTTTATCCTCCTAATATATTTTCTTGATATTGTTAGGAAAATCTTCAGTTAAAACTTGTAAAACTTCTTCTAAGGTCTTAATTGTAAGATCAATTTCCTTATTTCTCTTAACTTCAAGATGAAATTTACCACTCTCATTAACTAAATTAGTTATGTTGTAACCATATCCGAGATTATCAATTTCATTTGCTGTCATTATTAAAGCAGTTGATATTGATGCACAGACAATATCATAACCTACATCTCCAAAGCCAGAATGGCCCGATACATCAACTGTTATTTTTTCATTATTCTTAAGTATTTTATACTTAGTCATTATTACTTTGCGTTAATAGCTGTAATAGTAAGCTTAGTATATGCCTGACGATGACCCATCTTAGATGCAGAATGCTTCTTTGGCTTATACTTGAAGATAGTAATCTTCTTACCTCTTCCCTGCTTTTCAACCTTAGCAGTAACTGTAGCGCCCTTTACATAAGGAGCACCAACCTTAGTAGACTTATCAGATACTAATAATACCTTGTCGAATGTAACAGTATCACCTTCGTTAGCTTCTAACTTTTCAACGAAGATTACTTCCTTTTCTTCAACCTTTACCTGTTTTCCACCAGTTTCAATAATTGCGTACATGTCGTATTACCTCCTTTAAATATTTAAGACACACTATTAAGGTAGGAATAAATCCGTTTATGACCTTTTCTATGTGGTGCATGTTACAACATCATAATTATATATTAAAATATATCTAGTGTCAAATGCTTTTTTACTTTAAATAGAAAAAGCCTCAAACGAGGCTTTAATTATGGTCTAAAATAATCTTCAGGTTTGATTTTAGTATAATCTAGATGTTCTTCTTCACCAAGTTCAATGAATCCTGGGAATGTAACTCTAAATACATCACCCTTTAATGCTAAGCCAGCCTTAGCTCTTCCTTCATCTGTTGAACGATATCCAACTGGTGCATATAATGCAATGCCACCATTCTTCTTAACCATTTCAACAAACTTTAATCTAAAATCATCAGATAATCCAACAAATTGTGGGTACACACTTGGGAATACAATTATTGCATAAGTCTTACCATCCTTAGTTGCAACAATATTAGGATTTGCCATTCTTGGGAAACCTGGCTCAATCTTGAATCCCTTTTGTACAATAACTTGTTCTGCAATATATTTAACAGCCATTGCAACAAGCTGTTGAGTAGTTAATTTATCTTCTTCTTTTAAATTAGCAGGTACTCCATCTGCCCATACGCTTTCTGGTGCTTCGTTTGTAAATCCTTGTGGCTGTGCTGCCTGTGGATTTTCAGGAGTATTTTCGTTTGCTAACTTCTTTTCATCATTGTTTTCCATTTTATACCTCTTACAATCTTTATACTAATTTTATATTAATTAATATCAATACGTATTAATTATACTACATAATAATATAAATTTCTACAAACGTTTTTATTATATTACTTTCCATATGTAGCATAATATTTTTCTACGCTTATTGGATTTAGTGATTCTTTTAATTTATCATCAATTGAATCACCATGATTATAATCTAATTCTAAATATCTAGAAGCAATACCACATGTTTTTGCAAATGAAGATACTAATGTTTCTTTAATACCATCTGTATCTAATGAAATCAATTGGTAAATATATGCAGTATTTCCAAATAATCCTCCTATTGCATAACCATAAATAGTTGTATCATCCATAAGAATGATTCCAATTAAATCTAGTTCATACATGTGTTCCATTGATAGTTTAAGCATATTAAGAATTTGATAATATTCGCTATCAAGACCATTATTAGCTTCCATATTCCATGTATTAATAAATTCTAATATGGAATTAAAGTCTTCCTTTTCCATTCTTTTAAAATAACTATTTTTATGACTTCTATTAAAAGAATCATATTTCTTTTTAGCTTTTTTAACCTTAGATGGCTTCATAAATGCAATATCATCATTTAAATATGTATATGATTCATATTTCTTATATTCTATTAAATTAATCTTTTGTCCTAATATCTTATAATACAATGTATCATCGACAGGACCAATATTAAAATCGATACCTGATTCTCTTGCATCATCTTCTATTTCTTTTATTGCATCTAAATAGCTTACATCTTCACCAATTGGTGGATAGTATGAAATGCCTACATCAGGAATATTTACTCTTATGTAGCAAATATCATTTTTAAAAGCTATTTCAGGATGAAATACATCACTCCATAAAAATAACCAATATGGATTATATGCAGTAAGCTTTATACTTTTATTACTTAAGAAATTTGATAACTTCTTAATATCAAAATAACCATATTTATGAAAATTAATCATTTTATCAGCCCCTTAAAGTTATTATACCATAATAAATAATTTAAAAATAAAAAAAATCACCAATCTGGTGATTTAATAAAGTAGATATACTACTGAATTTTAAATTTATGAGCTTTGGCTGTTTTTAGGGTAGTATATTGAAATGAGTTGATAGTAAGCCAAAACCCACAAACATTTGGATAAAATGGAAAAAGGTCCTTATCCAAATTAGATATGTATTAACTAAATTTTAGGGTAGTATATTGAAATGAGTCGTTAGTTAGTTAATACATATCTGAATCTAGTTTTACTAAATTCAACTATATTTTATTCAATGAACTTAAATTTAACTTAAAGAAAAATAAAGTTTTAAAAAATAAATAAGGTGCTTAATTAATTAAGCACCAAATCATTTAAACTCTTGCGTTATTAAATGTTTTATTTATTGTTTTAATATATGCTCTTGAGAAATTATTTAATATACTTCCCTTAAGTTCATCTCTTGAATAATAATTATTAAATGCAATTCCAATTGCATAATCATATATTAAATCATATAATCCTTCATCAGTTTCAAATTCAGTTGAAGATAAATCCACTAATTCATCATATACAGAATTAAATACAGCATCATAATCTACATAATATGTATTCGCAAATGATGGTTCAAGAATTTCAGGTTCTTCTCCATCTTCTGTCTTCTTTTCTACATTATTAGAAGTCATGAAATCAATAAATTTCATAGCTAAATCATAATTAGCTGCATCCCTTGTGATAATTAGGTTATCCATAAATGCGATTGTATCATCAGGAATATACATATCAAATGAAATGTTATATTCAGTATTTGACTTAGAAACATAAGTTCTATCTGGTGATGGAACAGCTTGATCAGTTAGTGTATCAATCATAGTTGCAACATCAGAAAGCTCAATATCTCCACTTTCATATGCTTCACTTACCATATCAGCAATAATTTCAGCATAATAATATAACGCATCACCTGTCCACATAAATCCTAATGAAAGGTTATCTGCAACAATTTCTTTTTTGATATTATCTGTACCCCATGCATTAAAATGCATATTTTTAATAGTTTCAATAACTTTATTAAGATCAGATACACCAAGCTCTGTTGATACTACATTTTCTGCATTTACACCTTCAGTTTGAAATTTATATCCTGCGTTATATAAATATCTCATTGTAGCATAATATGCATGTTGATGTGAATCATACATTGCAACTGTAGTACCTTCTGGTAATACACTTCTATCAAATAAAGAAGCCCATTGGTTTTCTTGCATTGTTACTGCTTCATATAATCCATCTTTTGTAGAATTATATGCGATACACCATGTACCCCATAAATATGGAACAAAATAATTCTTAATAGATTTTTTATCATGCTCTTCTTGATATTTCTTTGTATTATTTTCCATTAGGTTCATAATTTCAGAAACACCATATCTTAAATCGTCTGAATCTGGAGTATATCCTGACAATGGCATTTTATTAAAGTCAATTTCACTTAATAAATCTGCTTCATAAAGTTTTTCTACCATATAATCAGAAGGGCATACAACATCATATACTGTTGTACCAGATTTAATCTTTGAATAGAAAATTTCATTTGAATCTGCTAAATCAGTTATAACATCAACGTTGTACATATTTTCGAATTCATCTATTAAAGAATCATCAATATATTCACCCCAGTTAAGGAAAAGAAGCTTTTGTCTTGTGCCACAAGAAGTCAAAGTTAGGCTTGTAAGAGCAAGTAGTCCTAAACTAATTATTCTTTTTCTTGCGTCCATTTTGGATTCCTCCTTTTATTAAATTATAAGCAATAATTAATAAAATCATTATAACTGTTAAAGCTGTTGAGAATGCATATACACCAGGGAATAATTGTTTCTTAGAAATTACTGAATAAATCCAAATTGATAATGTTGAAAAACCATTACCTTGTGCTAAATAACCAACAACGAAATCTTCAAATGAGATTGTAAATGCTAATAGCATGCCTGAAAATATACCACCCTTTATTGCAGGTACTAATACTTTTCTTAATGACTTCATAGGCTTTAAACCTAAATCAAGTGATGCTTCTAGCATATTAGGGTCAATTTCTTTCATCTTAGGTAATACATTTAAAATTACGTAAGGCAAAATGAAATAAATATGTGCAATTAAAATAGTCCAGAAACCAAACACAAATTTATTTACATATAAGAAAATTGAAAAAATTAATTGGAAAGATACACCAGTAACAATATCCGCATTTAATAATGGGATATTATTTAATAAAATCAATCTTTGTTTTGTCTTAGGTGGTAAATAGTAAATACCAATACCAACTAAAGTACCAATAACTGTTGCAACTAAAGTTGCAATAATAGATACTTGGAAAGTATTAATTAATGATGAATTAAGCATAGAGTTATCAAACATATGAATGTAATTGTCAAAAGTAAATGATTTGAATTCAGTTGTTGAATCACTTGAATTAAATGATTGAATTGCAATTACAATAATTGATAAATAAAGCATAATTACAGAAATTATTAATAAAATAATTCTTACTACATTCCAAATTTTAGCAAGCCATCTAAAATCTCTATATCCAAATTCTTTTAAAGTTGCTCTTGGATAATCAAGTGGATTATAAGGCTTTACTTCTTTTTCTTCTAAAGCTTCATTTTTAATTTCTACGTTTTCCATTAGATTAATGTCTCTCCTTCCTTATCAGTTTTGTTAATGATTAAAATTACTCCTAAAATAATAATTAATAATAAAACAGCAAGGACAGAACCACCATTAAAGTCCATATTATAGAATGATTGTTCAATAATATTACCGATTAATAATACATTACCTTTACCTAAAATCTTTGGAATTGCGAATCCTGAAAGACAAGGTAATAATACTGTAATAGATCCAGAAACAATACCCTTAGAAGATAAAGGTAATACAACCTTAAAGAACTTCTTAGTATCAGTTAATCCTAAATCTAATGCTGCCTCATGTAATAAAGGATCAATCTTTTCAAGCTGAGTATAAATTGGCATTACCATAAAAGGTAAATAAGTGAATACCATACCAATTAAGATTGCAAAATCAGAGCCTAAAATATTAGGTCCAGGAAGACCAATCATACTTGTTAAGATAGTATGTTCAGAAAATATTGCAGCAAGTGCATTAATTCTTAATAAGAAATTAGTCCACATTGGTAATATTAATAGTAGTAATACTAAATATTTATTTTTAATTTTTGATTTGTATAATGAATGCGCAATAAGTACTCCAAAGAATATACAAATTACAGTAGTTAATATAGATAATCTTATAGAGTTCCATAATGCAACAATAGTAGATTTTTCAGTTAAAACAGATAAGTTATCAACTGTCCATTGGAATTCAATAGATACACCTTCTGAATCTACAAACATTAAGAAAATCATCATAAGCATTGGGAATAGTGCAAAAACATATAACCAGATAAAATATGGCTTTGCTAATCTATCCAAATGATGTGATACCTGATGTGGAGGTATTACTCTATTGGTACGATTTTTTTGCATGTTCCGTCTACCTTCATTAAGCAAATTTCATAAGGGTCTACTTTAAGTCCTACATTATCTCCTGGTTTAACATCTTCATATGTATGAACCTTGTATTCCTTATTTTCAATTTCAACCTTAAGTTCATAATGAACTCCCTTGAAAATTGATGAATTAACATGACCAATAATTTTAGCCTTTTCAACTGGTACGACGTCCCAGTCTTCTGGTCTAATTACTACATCTACCTTTTCATTGTCATCGAATTCATATCCAACAACATCCCAATCAGTACCTAAGAAATGAACTTTATTCTTAGATAGATATACGCCTTCAAAAATATTAGAATCACCAATGAAGTTAGCAACATATCTATTTTCAGGTTCATTATAAATATCTTTTGGAGAACCTTGTTGTTGAATAATACCGTTATTCATAACAATAATTCTATCAGACATAACCATTGCTTCTTCTTGATCATGTGTTACAAATATAAATGTAATACCTAAGTTTCTTTGCATTTGTTTTAATTCATATTGCATGCTTCTTCTTAATTTCATATCAAGTGCTGATAATGGTTCGTCAAGTAATAAGATCTTTGGCTTTAAAACAATAGCACGTGCAATTGCAACACGTTGCATTTGTCCACCTGAAATTTTATCAATTCCTCTTTCACCAAATCCCTCAAGACCAACAAGTTTTAATGCAGCCTCAACAGAATCCTTAATACAATGCTTAAGTGCACGAGAAATATCAAAGTAAGAAATCTTAGATGAATCCTTACCCATTCTATCCTTATCACTTTTTGCAACTTCAGTTACAGCTTGAATTCCACCAAATAATTCTATTAAATTTTTACGAGATGAATTCTTCAAACCGAAAGCAACGTTTTCGTATACGTTTAAATTTGGAAATAATGCATATCTTTGGAAAACTGTATTAACAGGTCTCGCATATGCAGGAAGGTCATTGATGATTTTACCATTAATGATAATTTCACCAGATGTTGGATACTCAAATCCACCGATCATTCTTAATGTAGTAGTCTTACCACATCCAGATGGTCCTAAAAAAGTTACAAATTCATTTTCGTAGATATTTAAATTAATGTTATCTACGACACAATTCTCACCATAGAATTTTACTATGTTGTGTAATTCGATAATTGGTTGTTTCAACTCAATTTACCAAACGAATGATATTAATATCATTCTAATCCTTTCCTAAAAAATATTTAAATTTTTTGGCTTGTAACCGGAAATACCTTAACGCCCCAAAGCAAACATATAAACTAACAGTTAACGTGTTTCTGATTTTATATATTATGCGATTATTATATTCTTAATTTTAAATTAATCAATACCTAATTTTTAAAAAAATTAAATATAAAAGTACAAATTAAAAATAAAAGAAAAACACTCGCATTTTTTTACGAGTATTTTTTTGAATTTTATTTAGATATTTTCTTCTTTTCACCTAATATTGTAACTATCATATTAGGTTCAACTGATGATGTAATATAAGTTGATGAACCGATAATAGAACCTTCTCCTATTATAGTTTCTCCACCGAATATAGATGCACCTGAATAAATTGTTACATTATCTTTTATAGTAGGGTGACGCTTAGTACCTGCAAGCTTTTGCCCTTTCGCAAGAGATAAGGCACCTAATGTTACACCTTGATATATTTTAACATGTGAACCTATAATTGCAGTTTCACCAATAACTATACCTGTACCATGGTCAATAAAGAAATAAGAACCAATTTGAGCACCTGGGTTAATATCAATACCAGTTTTTGTATGTGCATATTCTGAAATAGCACGTGGTAAGATTGGTACATTTAAATTATATAAAATATGTGCAATTCTATAAATAAATATTGCAGTAAATCCTGGATAAGTAAGAATAATCTCATCTTTACTTTTAGCTGCAGGATCTCCATCAAATAATGCTTGAATATCTGTTTTTAATAATTCATCAACTTTAGGTAATTCATTTAAAAAGCTACAAATTATATTATCATATGAAATATTAGAATTTGTAATTCTATTAATTGATGTTAAAAGAATACATAAATCTTCTTTTACTTCATTCAGTTTTAAATCTAAATATTGATCAAGCTTAATTACATGATCAACATATCCAGGGAATAGGAATGAACGCATATCATTAATGAATTTTACTAAATCATCGTGACGCATAGCTTCATTTTTTACTTCTGATTTTTTCTTATTTAAAAACCATTCTTCAAAACTTTTTTCCATATAATATGCCTCCTATCATAAACGTTCTTTTTAATTATAGTATAAAAACAATTATTTTTAAATAAGAATTATATTTTAATGTTTAAAATATTAGCTTAAAAGTGTATAATTTCTAATGAGGTATTTTATGAAAGAAATAGACACAGAATTAATTACAAATGAAGTTGCAAGACTTTGTATTGAAGCTGCAACATATATTGAATGTGATGTCCTAAATGTATTAAAAAAAGCTAAGGACCAAGAAACTGGTCTTTCTAAATCCATTATGGAACAAATCATTGAAAATGATACACTTGCTACAGAAGAAAATGTACCTATGTGCCAAGATACTGGAATTATGATTTGTTTTGTAGAAATTGGAAATGATGTACATTTAAATGGGGATTTATATGAAGCTATCAATAAAGGTGTAGCTAAGGGCTATACTCAAGGTTATTTAAGAAAGAGTGTTGTTAAATCACCTCTTAATAGAATTAACACTAAAGATAACACTCCTGCTATAGTTCATATAAAATATGTCTTAGGTGATCAATTAAAAATAACAGTATGTCCTAAGGGTGCTGGATCTGAAAATATGAGTAAGGTTAAGATGCTTGTACCTGCAGATGGTATTGATGGAATAAAGAAATTTGTTTTAGATACTATTGTTGAAGCAGGTGGTAGAGCATGTCCTCCTTTAGTTGTTGGTGTTGGAATTGGTGGAGATTTAGAAACTTGTGCATTACTTGCTAAACAATCATTGTTAAGACCAATTAATGATGAATCTAGTGATCCTGATGCATTAAAACTTGAAAAAGAATTATTTGAATTAATTAATAAGACTAATGTTGGTCCTATGGGACTTGGTGGAAAAACTACCGCTCTTGCAGTTAAAGTAAATTTATATCCTTGTCATATAGCATCTTTACCTGTCGCAGTAAATATTCAATGTCATGCTTCAAGACATAAGGTGGTGATTCTATGATAATTAGATACCCTTTAGATGAAGATAAGCTTAAAGAATTACATGCAGGTGATGTTGTAGAATTCAGTGGTACTATTTTAACATCAAGAGATGCTGCACATATGAGACTACAAAAGATGGTTGATAATGGCGAAGAATTACCTGTGGATTTTACAGATGCATTTATTTATTATGCAGGTCCTACTCCTACAAAACCAGGTCATGTCATTGGTTCTATTGGACCTACTACTTCTTCAAGAATGGATAAATTCGGTCCATTGATGACAAAGCTTAAAGTTAAAGCTACAATTGGGAAAGGTCCAAGAAATGAAGAATGTAGTAAATATTATATAGATAATAAAATATTATATTTTATAACTACTGGTGGTTGTGGTGCATTGCTTGCAAAATCAGTTAAAGAAGCTAAAGAAATTGCATTCTTAGATTTAGGTCCTGAATCAATCAAAAGATTAAAGGTTGAAGGATTTAAAATGATTTGTGCAATTGATTATTATGGTAATAATATATTTGAAAACAATAAATAAGGAGAATTAAAATGGATTTAAAAGAAGAATCTTTAGAACTACATAGAAAGAATCATGGTAAGCTTGAAATCAAATCAAAGGTTAGAATTGCTAACCAAAAAGATTTATCATTAGCATATACACCTGGTGTTGCATATGCTTGTAAGGAACTTGAACGTGACCCTGAATTAGCATATGAATATACTTCTAAAGCTAATATGGTTGCAGTTATATCAGATGGTTCTGCTGTATTAGGATTAGGAAACATTGGACCTTATGGTGCAATACCTGTTATGGAAGGAAAATCAATTCTTATGAAGGAATTAGCTGGAGTTGATTCAATTCCGATTTGTCTTAAGACTCAAGATGTTGAAGAAATCATTAAGACTTGTAAATATCTTGAACCAACACTTGGTGCAATCAATCTAGAAGATATTTCAGCTCCAAGATGTATTACAATTGAAAGAAGATTAATGGAAGAAATGAATATTCCTGTATTCCATGATGATCAACATGGTACTTCTATTATTGTTGCTGCTGTATTTAAGAATGTAGAAAGATTTACTAAAAAGCCATTAAAGGATATGACTTTAGTAATGAGTGGTACTGGTGCTGCTGGTTCACAAATTGCTGTTATGTTAAAGAAAATTGGCGTTGGTAAAATTTATGCATATGATATTACTGGTGTAATTGATAAGAAAAAATATGATTCATATAACTTCTTAATAAAAGAATTATTAGATCAAGGTATTTATGATACTCCTGAAGAACATGATGGTACTCTTGCTTCAATTATGAAGGGTGCTAATGCATTTGTTGGTGTATCTGCTCCAAACCTAGTAACAAAAGAAATGGTTAAATCAATGGCAAAGGATCCAATTGTATTTGCTATGGCAAATCCAACTCCTGAAATTTCTTATGATGACGCTATTGAAGCTGGTGCTTATATAGCAGGTTCTGGTAGATCAGATTATCCAAATCAAATTAACAACGTTTTAGCATTCCCTGGTTTATTTAAGGGTGCTTTATCAGTAAGAGCATCAAAGATTAATTATGAAATGCAAATTGCTGCTGCAAATGCAATTGCATCAATTATTCCAGATAATGAATTATCTAGAGAATATATTGTACCTGGTGCTTTTGACCCAAGAGTTGTTGAGGCTGTATCAAAAGCTGTTGCTGATATGGCAATCAAAACTGGTGTTTCTAAATTATATAAGAAAAACTAATTAATATTTAATAGTGTATCGATATACATTTACAGTATTTTGATACACTATATTTTTTTATATAGATTACAAAAAAGGATGTGAGTACTCACATCCTTTTTATAATTATATTATTCTTCAACGATATCTTGATCACGAATAATCTTAATGCAACGGCAATTAGCACACATTAACATCTTTAATGCATCTGCATCAAAGTATTCAGCATAAATTGTAAGCTTACGGTCTAATGTACCTCTAGCCTTAATTCTTAATACATTTCCACTTGTAACGATGTGTAATGACTTTAATAAATCAATTGTAATTTCATCACCATCTTCGAAATGGTTACATAATGTATCTAGATATACAGATGCTTCGATTTCTTCATCATCTAATGGTTCACCATTAATCATTGGTAAATATTCATCTAAATCATCTGGCATATCTTCTGGAATACTATGAACATTAATATTATCCTGTAGATAATCAGCTCTCATACCTAATGTAGCCATAATTGCTTCACCATTTGGAATTAATTCTGGCATATAATTTGTAGGTTGGAAGTTTCTCTTAGGTTTAACACCACGATTTGCCATCATGATATCAACTAATTCCTTGAAGTACTTTAATGCTCTTGGAGATCTAACCTTAATCATTACTGGAACTTCAGCATATTGCTTCTTAGATGAAACATCCTTTAAATGATACTTAGGATTTGCATCAATAAATTCAACTGGTAATGCTAAGAATACCTTAATTGACTTACCACCTAAAGCAACCTTAGATACTAATCCCTTATATCTGAATGATTCACATCTTGAAGAATTTCTGCCCTTAGCACGATACATAACTAAGTAATTCTTAATTTCATTATAATATTCCTTAGTTTCATATGGAGCGAACATCATTCTTGAATTGAATCTTCTCTTAATCTTCTTAACGTTTCCGTTTTCATCAACTACTTGGAAGTCTTGAACGATAATTCCAGCTTCCTTAGTCTTCTTATGAATGTCTTCTAATTCTTCGCCGTCTTCTTCATCAGCATATTCATCTGCATCATCATCAGCATCTTCATCATCTGCTTCTTCATCAGCATCTTCTTCTGAATCTTCATCAGCTACTTCTTCAGTTTGTTCTTCAACAGGTTGTTCTTCTACAACCTCTTCTTCAACAGGTTGCTCTTCTTCTGCAACCTCTTCTTCAGCTTGTTCTTCAACAGGTTGTTCTTCTTCTACAACCTCTTCTTCAGCAGTTTCCTCTTCAGGTTGTTCTTCTTCTACAACTTCCTCTTCAACTACTTCTTCAGACTCTTCTTGTGGTTCTTCAGCAGTTTCTTCTTCACCATAATAAGTCTTTAATAATTCTTCTTCCTCTTCAGAAATAGCGAATGGATCTTTTTCTTCTTCAGCTTCTTCCTTAGCTTCCTCTTCAGCCTTTTCTTCAGCTTCTTCCTTAGCTTCCTCTTCAGCCTTTTCTTCTTCTACTTCCTTCTTATATTCATATTGCTTAACAACTTCAGATAATGCATCATAATTTCTTAATCTGATGAATTGAACAACTGCAGCAAATACAAATACTAAAGCAATAACAATTGTAGCTACTAAAGCCATAATGTTATCAGTTAATACACTAAAGTTTCCACTAACAGCAATTGTAATTAAGAATGGAACTACAAATGCAGATGAATATAACATAATGATTAATAAATAATCAATCTTTTCAATCTTAGTAGATTTGAACTTTCTAAATAATAATGCTAATACTAATAAGATTACTGCTACTACTAATACAATGATTGAACCAACCATTACACTAGGAGTGAATCCTAATACCTTGTTAACAGAATTACCAGAAATTTGTCCAACAACAGGTAAAGCTAATGCTGTTAATACAACAAATCCAATTGCAACTGCGAATGCAGCATTGAACTTATCATATACCTGTAAGAAATAATATCTAACCTTATGGCTGTTATCACCATAATATTTACCTTTATTGTAAGTAAATCCTCTAACAATTAAACCAACTGCAGATGCTGCTGCAATTAATAAATCTACTTTTAATGTTGATGCTGCAATACCAACTGATGCACCTAAATAAATGAAATAAGTTGATGCAACAAATGTTACAGCTAATAATAAATCTAGTAATGAAACATCAATATTATTATCTAAACCAGAAATCATTAAGATTACTAATAAAGCAACAATACCACCCAATACAAAATACTTATATTTTGCTAATTCACTTAATACAGGTAACTTTAATGAACCAGCAGCTAAAATAGTAGCAACTACTGCAAGTGCAATACCTACTAATAATATTAATATAGGATTATATGCACCAGCTAAAGCTCCATAATAATTCTTAAATGAAGCAGGCTCTGGATCATTAGCCTTAATAAATCTTACTACGATTTCAACTAAGAATACAGCTGCGCATCCAATAAATACAGCATATGCCTTCCATGAAACCTTTCCAATAGCAGACATAACTATCATTACAATTGAACCGAATAGACCAACTACTCTAATAAAATCAATGAATGATATTTTTTCACTCTTAAGCTTGCATAAGCCTAATACAGCGAAACCAACTACAAGAGCAATTGTTGCTCCATAAACTAAATTACGGATTTGCTCACTGTTGATTATTTTCTTGTTAACAACTGCAACATAACCAACACATAAGAACGCAATTATCATAATGATAGTTGCAAAAACTCCGTAAGCCTTGAAATAGGACTTAAAATAGTTTTCTTTTTCTGACATTATATAACATCTCCAATCACATATTTTTATATCTTAATTTTATGCTATTTCATAATCAAATTCAAGATAATTTATAATAAAATATCGATTTTTTATGCATTTTCGTGCACTTTATACATATTTTTTTAAAAAATTACCCCTATGAAAGTCCTATTTTCATAAAATATTCAAAAAATAATAATAAAAAGTTCGATTTTCTCGAACTTTTACGGGACTATTCTTGTAAATTTTCAAAGCGTTCAATAATTTTTGCAACTAAAGGATGTCTTACAACATCACACTTCTCAAAATTAATAACATCTACTTCATTTAAATTCTTTAATATAGATGATGATATCTTTAAACCGGATTTTTTATTATTTGGTAAATCAATTTGAGAAATATCTCCTGTAACAACCATTTTTGAGTTAAATCCTAATCTAGTTAAAAACATTTTTAACTGATCTACTGTTGCATTCTGAGCTTCATCAAGAATTATAAACGCATTTTCTAAAGTTCTTCCTCTCATATAAGCAAGAGGAGCTATTTCAATAACCTGCTTTTCAATCAATTGATTAACTGATTCTACTCCAAGCATATCATATAATGCATCATATAATGGTCTTAGATATGGATCAACCTTTTCTTTTAAATCACCAGGTAAGAATCCTAAAGACTCACCTGCTTCTACTGCTGGTCTTGTTAAAATAATCTTTTCAAACTTTCCACTTTTCAAAAGACTAACACCATAACATACAGCAAGATAAGTCTTACCAGTACCAGCTGCTCCAATAGAAAATACTAAATCATGATTATATATTGATTTAATATATTCATCTTGTTTTAATGTTTTAGCATATATTGGCTTATTATATCTTGTATAACAAATTGGTTTACGATTTGATAAAAATTTTAAATATAAGTCTTTATTACCATTAGATACAATTTCTTTTGCGTATACAATATCCTTAGGTGTAATATTGATATCATGCTCAGACTCATATATTAAAATAGTAAATAAGCTATTTAGTTCATTTAATATATCAATATTATCCTCTTTTACAATAATATAAGGACCATTAAGCTCTATTAAGGTATTATATAATTCTTCTATAACTTTAATATTAGAATTATTAACACCACATATATTTTTAGCATCAATGTTTCTTTTAATTTCAACATCAAGCTTCATCTTTAACCTCCATAGATCTAAAAGTCATCATTTCTTTAGTTATAGGATGAGGAAATGTCAATTCATATGCCTCAAGTGGAAATGAATTATTATCTATACTATATTTACTACCATATTTCTTATCGCCATATAATGGATGACCTATATTAGCCATTTGACATCTAATTTGATGAAATCTTCCTGTCAATAAATTAACATCTATATCAGTAACATCATGACTATCAATTTTATAATTTCTTAAAGCTCTATATTCTAAAATTGATTCTTTCCCTGTATTACTAATATAACTCTTCTTTTCTTTTTCATCCTTATATATATAATTAACAAGCTTAATATAATCTTTGTTTGTTAAAACACCTTCAACAGTCGCAATATATTTTTTTCTTAATAGATGCTTAGATACAGCTTCACTTAATCTTTCTGCACCTTTAGATGTTCTTGCAAAAACCATAACACCACTTGTATTAATATCTAATCTATGAACAAGTCCTAAAAAAACATTTCCAGGTTTATTATATTTTTCTTTAATATAATCCTTTAATATTGTTAACATATCTAATTTATTAGAACCATCAGGCTGTGATAATATACCTTTTTCCTTATAAGCAACAATAACATGATTGTCGCAATAATAAACTTTAATCATTTGTTGTACCAAGTTTCTTTTTTATAGAAGTAAATAAATTTGTTATCTCATCATCTAAATAAGATACTTTATTATAAATTAAATAAAATGTTTGTACTGGAGAGAAATTCAATAATGATATTTGATGTAAGCTACCATCATCAATATATTTCCTTACAGAATCAATATAAGCAAATCCTATACCATCATAGAACTTAACCATCTTAACTAACATATCTGCATTATTAGTCTCTAATACCATATTATTTCTTAATCTAATATTCTTTTCTTTTAAAACATCTGTTGTAGTTTTATTAAGTCCAGTATTAGTCTCAGATAAAATAATTGTTGCAGACGTAAGCATTTCTCTTGTTATTCTATCTTTATCTTTATATATACCATCACTAGAACATACTAAAACAATTTCACTTGATGTGATAGAAATAGAATTAAAAACTTCAGAATCAAATGAGTGATCTATAATACCAAAATCATATTCACCATTTAGTATTTTATTCTCAATTGTTAAATAATCAGTACAAAAAACATTAAATGGTCTTTTATCTCCATTTAATAATGATAAAATTCTTGAAGACATTAAACATGAAGCAACCATATCTGTTAAACCTAGATTATATCCTTGTTTGTCTTCTTCTCTTTTTAAAGAATTAATAAGCTGTTCATCTTCAAGTCTAGCTTTTTTAGCGTACTCATATAAAATTTTACCTTTTTTAGTTAAAGTAAATTTTTTTGTATCTTCAAATAAAGAAATTTTATAGTCAGACTCTAATTGTTTAATATGATGAGTAACTGCTGGTTGTGTAATAAAAAGCTTTTTTGCAGTTTTTGTATAATTTTTTTCTTCAAGTAGTGTTAAAAATGTTTTTAACTTAACGTCCATAATATCGTCTCCAATTACTTTTTTCTACTTTATTTATTATATAAATAGCATTTATAATTGTCAACATCTTAATAAATATTTTTTATAATTAAAAAGGCTGTGAAAGCCTACTTTTTTAAAAGTTAGGTTTTTTCACAACCTCTAATTCTTATTTAAATAATGAAGTTAAAATTTGAGAAATATGATCAACAGGTTGAATCTCTAATACCTTTCTTACTTCTTCAGGTATATCTTCAATATCTCTTTCATTATCTTTTGGTATGAAAATCTTCTTTAAGCCATTTCTTGTTGCAGCAATAGATTTTTCTCTTAAACCACCAATTGGTAATACATCACCACGTAATGTAATTTCACCTGTCATACCTATATGACATGAAACTGGCTTATTAGATAATGCAGATACTAAAGCAGTTGTTAAAGTTACACCTGCAGATGGGCCATCCTTTGGAACTGCACCTTCTGGAACATGAATATGAATATCATTTTCTTGGAATACCTTATTATCAATTCCAAATTCATTTGCATGGCTACGTACATATGAGAATGCTGCTTGTGCAGATTCTTTCATAACATCACCAAGCTTACCTGTAAGGATTAATCCACCCTTACCAGGATATGATGTAACTTCGATATCTAAAGTATCACCACCAAATTGTGTCCATGCTAAACCTGTAACAATACCAACTTGGTCCTTCTCACGATTTTGATTATCTAAGAATAATACCTTTCCTAAATAATCTGATAAATTATCTTCAGTAATTTCTACCTTAGAAACTTTTTCCATTAAAATCTTTTTTACTGTCTTTCTACATAATGCAGCAATTTGACGATTTAATTCACGAACACCACTTTCTCTTGTGTAGCCACGAATAATCTTTCTCATTGCATCATCTGTAATAGAAATCTGATCTTCTTTTAAGCCGTGTTCCTCAATATTTCTTGGTAATAAATATTGGAAACCAATATTGAACTTTTCAATTTCTGTATAACTTGATAATTCAATAATTTCCATACGGTCTCTTAATGGTGCTGGAATAGATGAAATATCATTTGCAGTTGTTATAAACATAACCTGTGATAAATCATATGGTTCTTCTAAGTAATTATCACTGAAATACTTGTTTTGTTCTGGGTCTAGAACCTCTAGCATTGCTGCAGCAGGATCTCCTCTATAATCAGCTGTCATCTTATCAATTTCATCTAATAAGAATACAGGGTTAACAGTACCAGCATCCTTCATACCCTTAATTATACGTCCAGGTAAGGCACCAATATATGTTCTTCTATGACCACGGATTTCAGATTCGTCTCTTATACCACCAAGTGATTGTTTAACGAACTTACGTCCTAAAGCATCAGAAATAGATCTTGCTAAAGATGTTTTACCTACTCCAGGAGGACCTGCAAGACATAAAATAGTTGATGGATTATGTCCTGTCATCATTCTTACAGCTAGATATTCAACAATACGATCCTTAACCTTCTTCAAACCATAATGCTTAGAATCAAGCTTTTTAATTACATCGTTTAAATCTTGATTATCTTCAGTTTGTTTATACCAAGGTAAATCACAAATTAATTCAAGATAGCTTCTAATGATACCAGATTCAGCCATTTGTGCGCTTGTATTTGCATACTTTTTAAGCTCATCCATAGCCTTTTCATACATACCCTTAGGTAATTTAGCTTCTTCAAGTCTCTTTCTTAGGTTTTCAACATCTTCTTCAGTTCTAGCCTTATCACCAAGTTCAGTTTGAATAGCCTTCATTTTTTCTCTTAAATAATATTCTTTTTGAGAATCATCAATAGATTTTTTAACATCCTTATTAATCTTGTCTTCGATATCTAAGATTTGTTTTTCTCTTTCGATATCTTCTAATATCATTTCTAATCTACGAGAAACAGATAATTCCTCTAAATATTTATATTTAGATTGTCCTGAAGATGTCTTTAATTGATATGCAATAGTATCAGATAATAAATCCGCATTTGCACCATCTCTTAAAAGCTTAGTAATTGTATCCATAGAGCCAACAACCATTGTTGAATTCTGTGCAATTCCTTCAGAAACCTGTTTAATTAATGCTGTTTCAGTTTCATCATTATTTAATATAGAATATAGCTTTTCATAGCTACATACAAAATATGGAGCAATTTGAGTATATTCTAATACCTTAATACGATTTGCTATTGTAAATTTAACTCTATAATTACCATTAGGTAATTTAAGTTTTAATGTAACTCTTGCTAAAACACCAATAGATTCTATATCATCTTTAGTTACTTCATTTTGAGTGGCACTCTTTTGAATTAATAATAAAATGTTACCACCATACATCTTCTCAGCAGCATCTAATGCAGATACAGAATTTTCTCTTCCTACTTCAATCTTAAAATCATTGCCTGGAAGTGGAACAAAGCCTCTAACAGCTATGGCAGGTAATACAATCTTACTTGTGTTTTCAATTGTCTTTTCTTCCATGATGTATACCTTCTTTCTTAATACTTATCTTTCTATCTTTTTTAGGTAAATGCAAAATAATCTCCTAATCAAGCAATTATTATTATAGCACATTTTGGCACTATTGCAAGTAGTGTGCCAAAAAAATACAAAAATAACATAATTATCCAAATTTTTATATGAATGGAAACAAAAGCCAGTATTATATACTGGCTCTTTTTTATGTTTTATAATTTATATATTATTCAGCCTTAGCTGCAGCCTTCTTAGTTGTAGTCTTCTTTGCTGTTGTAGAAGTTGTCTTCTTAGCTGTTGTAGACTTCTTTGCTGTAGTTGAAGAAGCCTTCTTAGTTGTAGTCTTCTTAGCTGTTGTAGCTTTTTCTTCAGTTGACTTTGTAGTAGTCTTCTTTGTTGCAGTAGACTTCTTAGCTGTAGTCTTCTTTCCTTCAGCCTTAGCTAAAGTCTTAGGTTCTTTAACTTCCTTAGCATAGCCAAGTAAGCATTCAACTAACTTGCTATAAGCAATATTTGACCAATATCTTTG
This sequence comes from uncultured Erysipelotrichaceae bacterium, assembly GCA_902783745.1. GTDB lineage: Bacteria > Bacillota_I > Bacilli_A > Acholeplasmatales > Anaeroplasmataceae > Anaeroplasma. The sequence goes on along the minus strand of CACZRY010000216.1, from coordinate 2,151 downwards.
GAAATTAGCTTGTAAGTTTTGTTCCTTAGAACGATGGTTAGCCTTAGCATCTTCTTCAGCAGCCTTAGTTAATTCATCATTTGTTGGAGTTAACTTTTCAGCTTCAATGATTGCTGATGCAACTACATTGAACTTAGCTTGTCTTTCGCCATCTTCTAAAGCACGCTTATTGAATTCTTCTTCAGTTGTGCCCATGATTTGTAAGAATGTAGCGAATGGAATATTATAAGCCTTTGCTTGGTTTTGATATTGTGCCTTGAATTGATTTGCTCTTTCATCAATTAAAGTTTGAGGCATATCAATTTCAGTTGCATCTAAGATTTGTTGAATGATTTCATTGAACTGTCTATCCTTTTCAGATACAGCCTTTCTATCTTCAATTTCCTTCTTCTTTGCAGCTTTTAATGAAGCTTCATCAGTTGCACCTGCAACATTTAAGCTCTTAACATATTCTTCAGTTAATTCAGGTAAAGTTTCCTTTTGAATCTTATGTACAGTTACCTTGAATACAGCATCCTTACCAGCTAAATCCTTTGCTTGATATTCTTCTGGGAACTTAACATTTAAATCCTTAACTTCATCAACCTTCATACCAATCATTTGATCTTCAAATCCTGGAATGAATTGACCTGAACCAATTTCTAATTCATAATTTTCAGCCTTACCGCCTTCAAATTCAACTCCGTCAACTGTACCAACGAAATCGAATGTAGCATAATCGCCCTTAGCAATCTTGCTACCAGCTCTCTTATCAGCCTTCTTAGCATCCTTTCTTGTGATTGCCTTAATTGCATCATCAACATCCTTATCAGATGCTACTAAATCCTTTTCCTTAACTTCAATTGCCTTGTAATCAGGTAACTTAACTTCTGGTTGTACATCAATAGCTAAAGCAATCTTAAAAGCCTTACCTCTTACAGGTGCTTCATCAATAACTGGTCTAAATTGACCAATGAAAGTCTTAGCTAATTCTTGATCCTTAACAACTTCTTGTACTTTATCATTTAAAATTACATCTAAAGCTGTAGAATATAATGCTTCAACACCATAATTCTTTTCGAATACTGATCTTGGAGCATGTCCCTTTCTGAATCCTGGAATAGAAACCTTTGCAACTTCAGTTGTGAAAGCCTTGTCTAATGCCTTTTCGAATTCTTCTGGTGTTACTTCAAATGTAAACTTCTTTTGGCTATGTTCTAAATTTTCAATCTTCATAGTTAATTATAGACCGAGATATTTCAGGAATAGTCTATCCTCCTAATTAATATATTCATATTAGTTTTATCTCAATATTCCTTATAAAACGTACGTTTAAATTATATCATATTCGCACTTAAAGTAAAGATTAATTTTATTTTTTTGGAGCAGTTTTAATCCAAAAATAAATAAAATTCTATGTTTCCATAGAACTTTATTAAATATTACTCTTCTTCTGTATTATTTTGTGACTTATCTTGTTCATTATCATTGCTATTATCATCTTTTGAATTTGTAGATTCTTCATTCTCAATTTGCTTTTTTAATCTTTTTTGATTAACGTGATATTCAACTAATGAAATAACTAATAATACAACACCTAAGAATAAACTTATACTAGCATAAATAATTAAATTCTCTTTATTTGGTACTGTATTTGCAGTTGCATTAATAAAACAAGCAACAGTTATTAAATATATATTTACCCAAAACATCAAATGTGATGCTTTAGCCTTATGAACACATGTCTTCCATAAATATAAAACTGAATACAAATATAATGATGCAGATATAAAATATTGGAAATAAGGTTTAGTAACTATTTTTGAGAAATCAGAATCCTGATATTTCATATATATAAATGCTGAAACAATTACATATATACCTAATAATAATTGAACTAAGCTAAAAATTAATATAACTCTTCTAGATCCTGGTGAATAAAAAGAACCTACAACACTAAACATAGAAATTATTGATGCTAATACTGTTGCTCCACCTGCACAGAATAAAGTTATATAAATTGCATCATCAACTCTATCTTGGAAGCAATATAAATAAATAACAAATGTGAATGTAAATAATAAAACTGAAACTATAAGTTTTAAGATAAATGATGATACCTTAAATTCAGTATTTATATTAGATTCATGCATTTCTTTCTTTTTCATTTTT
>CACZRY010000215.1 GCA_902783745.1 uncultured Erysipelotrichaceae bacterium | reverse complement strand
TATGTTGGTGGTGGTAAATTAACAGAGATTGCTGCCGCAGTTATTGCATACAATGCTGATTTAGTTATATTTAATGATGAATTATCACCAGCTCAGCTTGAAAATTGTAGAGATGCATTACAAGTTGAGGTTATGGATAGATCATATCTAATATTAAAAATATTTGAAGAGCATGCACAAACTAAAGAAGCTAAAATTCAAGTTAAGCTTGCAAAAAATATGTATCTTTTACCAAGAGTACAATTTATGAACCCAGGTGAAAAAAGAGTATCTGGTGCTTCTGGTATTACAAGAGGTAAAGGTGAAACATCAAAAGAATTAAATCGTAGAATGATTGAAGCAGAAATAGTTAGATTAAATAAAGAACTAAAAGAAATTGAGGTTATGAAAGATAACCAAATAGACAAAAGAAAAAGAAATGAAGTTCCTATTGTTGCGTTAGTAGGCTATACTAATGCAGGAAAATCATCAACTATGAATTCTATTTTAAAACACACTGGTGTAAGCATTGAAAAAAGTGTATATGAAAAAGACCAGCTTTTCGCAACATTAGAAACATTCAATAGAAAAATAACTTATAATAAAACAGAATTTATGCTTGTTGATACAGTTGGATTTGTATCTAAGCTACCACATAATTTAGTTGCATCATTTTATAATACATTAGCTGAAATTAGAAATGCTGATTTAATAATTCATGTACTTGATAGTTCAAGTGAATATATAAATGAACAATTAACGGTTGTAATGGAAGTATTAAATCAATTAGGAGCCCTTAAAATCCCTCAAATTATGCTTTTTAATAAGTGGGATGAAACAAGGAGCGAGTTCTTACAAGTACCTGGCTTTAAAACAGTAAAATACTCAAATAAAACAGGATTAGGGCTAGAAATATTATTACAAATGATATTAGATGAAATAAAGCCTTCATCAATACATGCTAGATTACTTATTCCATATAGTAAAGGTGACCTTTCTAATTTAATTGAAGAAAAAGCTGAAATATCTAATAAGGATTATAGAGAAGATGGAATTTATTATGAGGTTGAAATTCCAAAGAAACTCTATTCTAAAGTAAAAGATTATGATTTAGATATGTTAGTATCATAATAGAGAAAATGCGTAGAAATTGATCTACGCATTTTTTTATCTTACTATATCTCCAGGCTTGCAATCACTAATATTTACTAATTCTAAATATGAATCATTTGCATCAGAACCACAAAGTAACATACCCTTTGATTCTTCTCCTCTTAACTTAATTGGCTTAAGATTCTTAACAACAATAACCTTCTTACCAATAAGTTTATTTGGTTCTTTATAGAATTTTGCAATACCAGATACGATTTGTCTAACCTCAGTACCAATATTTACTTTAAATACTAAAAGCTTATCTGCCTTTGGATGTGGCTTAGCCTCAATGATTTCACCAACAACTAACTCAAGCTTATCAAAATCATCAATTGTAATTTCAGGCTTTGATTCAACTTCTTTTTCTTTTTCTATAGCCTTAGCTTGTGCTTCTTCTTTTTCAACAACAGATGCCATAACTTCATTAACATCTAATCTTTTAAATATTACATCAATATCAGAAACCTGATATGTTAATTCCTTAGAATATGCTAAAGTATTAAAATCAACATTAGCTGTATTTAATGCCTTAAATACTTTATCTGCAGTTTCAGGAATTGCAGGCTTTAATAAGATTGTAATAATTCTAATAGCCTCAAGTAAATTATATAATACAGTTCTTAATTTAGGAGCATTTATAGGATCCTTTGCTAAAGCCCAAGGCATTGTTAAATCAATATATTTGTTTGCAGCTCTTGCAGCAACCATTGCTTCTTCTAATGCATCTCCAACTCTAAATTGATCCATTAAAGTCTTATATTTTGAAACCGAATTATTAATAGTATCAAATAATTCCTTATCATATTCTACTTCATCAATAAATGAAATAGATGATTTACCAAAATACTTTAATACCATTGAAATAGTTCTTTTAACTAAATTACCATAAGTATTTGCTAAATCAGAATTAGTTCTTTCACAAACTAATTCATAAGTTAAATTACCATCCTGTGCAAATGGAATTTCATGTAAGCAATAATATCTTACTGCATCAACACCAAATACCTTAACTAAATCATCAGCATAAATCACATTACCCTTAGACTTAGACATCTTATTATGATTTGTTAAAACCCAAGGATGACCAAATACCTGTTTAGGTAATTTGATATCTAATGCCATTAAAATAATAGGCCAATAAATAGTATGGAATCTTAAGATATCCTTACCAATTAAATGTACATCTGCAGGCCAATATTTATTATATAATTCACCATTATTACCATCTGGATTATATCCAATACCAGTGATATAGTTCATTAACGCATCAATCCAAACATAAATAACATGTTTAGGATCAGATATTACAGGAATACCCCAAGAATATGATGTTCTTGAAACACATAAATCAGGTAATGGATTCTTTAAGAAGTTGTTTAACATCTCATTCTTTCTTGATTCAGGCTGAATGAAATCAGGGTTATCATTAATATATGATAATAGCTTTCCTCTATATGGCTCAAGCTTTAAGAAATAGCATTCTTCACTATTCTTAGTAACCTTTGCGCCACAATCAGGACAGCATCCATCAACTAAATCCTTTTCTGTCCAATATGTTTCACAATCAACACAATAATATCCTTCATATTTACCCTTATAAATATCACCCTTTGCTAAAAGCTTTTCGAAAGCTTTCGCAACAGCTTCTTCATGATATTTATCAGTAGTACGAATAAAATGATCAAATTTAACATTCATCATTTCATATGTATCTCTTAATTCCTTAGATACCTTATCAACATGCTCTTTTGGGCTAACACCAGCCTTTAAAGCCTTTTGTTCAATCTTTTGTCCGTGTTCATCTGTACCAGTCATGAAATAAGTATCATAACCATCCATCTTCTTATATCTTACAATGCAGTCTGCAAGAATTGCTTCATAAACATTACCGATATGTGGCTTAGATGAAGTATATGCGATTGCAGTAGTTAAATAAAATTTCTTTTTTTCTGCCATAATATGTGCCTTCTTTCGGTCAAAATAAATACATAAGTAATTATAACAAAATAAGTATAATTATTCAATAAATCATTAAACCATAAGAATTATATTTATCTTTCTATCTTTTTATAATTCTTAACATAAGCTTCAGGTGTTAAAGATACAATAATATATGTATATATAAATAATGGTAATCCAAATATTAATGTTAAAATACCAATATATTTATAAAACAATAAATTAATTAATAAAGTTAAAGATACCATTACAATAGTCATTATTATCGCAATAAATATAGTCTTATGATTTATAACATTATAAATCATTATATTATCACCCTTCTTATGTTGTGATAAATATGCAATAAATAATGTAATTAAAGTATTAATAACAACAAGTATAACAGTTGATATGATACCTACAATTTCATATTTAGTTAATAATAGTGTAATACTATTAACTATTAAAATATCTAATATCTTTTTAATTATAAATACTATAACAAATCTTTTTAAGCTTCTTGGACATAATATACGTCTAATCTTCATAGATGCAATTAAATATGCAATAATAATAGATAATAATATTACAAAGCATGAAACTAAATTCCATATAAATAATGCATTTGAATATGCATTTGCTTCATCAGATGAAATTAAAAGATCATTAACTACTATCTCTTTTATACCGTCTATATTTATAATATTATTCAAGATATTTAACGGATTAGAAAAATAATAATTAAATATATCATTTGTTAACAAAGATAATTTCTCTTTTTCTACATTAATACCATTAATACTTGTGCTTGTAATTACTGATGTAGATATAGATAATATTGCACCTGCAACTAAAACACCTAAGAAAATAATAGCTACTATTAATAATATATATAATATGCATCTAACAAAGTTTTTTAAATATAATATCCCCATATTTCACCCGAAAACAAAAGAGCACCTCTGTGCTCTTATTTTATTAAATGATCCTCTGATACATCAGTTTTTTGAATCAAATCAATTAATTCTGAAACCAAATCAATTGTCATATCTTCTTTCTCACCAG
>CACZRY010000214.1 GCA_902783745.1 uncultured Erysipelotrichaceae bacterium | reverse complement strand
TTTCTTTAATTCCTTTAATTCTTCTTGAACCTTCTTTTGTTCCTTATTTGCTTTAATCTCTTCTTCTCTTTCTTCTTTTATTTTTTCAAGTCCTGGTATTACATTTACAACAGGAACTTTTGCAAGGAATGGTGAGAATACACTAATAAGCTCTTCAATAGATTCAAGCATAAAGCCTACACCTAATAAATAAATATGAGTTAAGAAATGTTCTTGATTTTCTTCTGGTTCAATAAGTAATAAAATTGAGAATACAATTTCAATACCAGCAAACACTAAATTAATAATAGAGAATGCTTTTCTTTCATGAATTTCATGTAATCCTTCATTAATCTCCATTGTTGAATTAACTACTGTTGCACAAGCCCACATTACACTTACCTTATATACATTATCATGGAATAGAGTAAGTATTAAAATACCAACTATTAAAGTAAATAGTGCTGTACCTATATGGTTATGTGATTCTTTATATCCTCTATCTACTATTTCTTTCATTAACTCTAAAGAAGCAACAACGATAATATCAATACCTACAATCAAGTAAATATATCCTTCTATTTTTTCATTTAACGCAAGTATTAATATACCACCTATTAAATATGCTAATGTAGATGCAAAAGATAAGGCTCTTGCAATCCTTAATATCTTTTTTAAAGTATAATCAACTGGATTTACCATATTATAATTCTCCTAATTTTTCTAATTCTTTTTTATTTTCAATTGGTTCTTTTAATACTATTGTATTTGATGCAGGAAATTCTTTATATATCCTTTTTATTGCACCCTTAGCCTCACCTGAGGCACTAAATAATACAAATGTTACCTTCTTATTCAGGAAATCTACTTCCTTTAAAATTGTATTAATTGGTGTTGAAAAATTTGAATTCCATACAGGAGATGCAATAACTATCTCATCATATGAAACTATACTCTTATTATATTCCTTTAATTTAGCACATTTTCTTAATCCTGCTTTAAAGCCTAATATAAAAATATTAAAAAAATTTTTCTTAGGCTTATTCTTTACTGTTTCAATCTTTCTAATTTCATATCCTTTTTCACTTAAATATGAGGCAACTAAATCACCATTTCCACTTAAGCTATAATAAAACAATAATTTATTCATAAATCCTCCTAAAATAGATTTTCTATTTTTTCTTTATCTAAATTTTCACCTATTACAATTAAAACCTTTTGACCTAAATCAATTTTAGATATTTCTTCTTCATTTCTTGTTATATTAATTTTATACCAATTATTATTTTCTAAAATGAATCCCTTTATTCTTATTATATTACCAAAGCTTTTATCATTTAATAGTTTGTTTTTAATATCCTTTATATAAGATATAGAAATATCTTTATCTAATATATAGCATGAATCATAATTATTCTCATTAATAACCTGTAATTTTATATGCTGATATGGTTTTAATCCAGCATTTATAATAGATTTAATATTAGCATTATCACTATATATAACATCATCATTTGTAAATACTCTTTCACATTTATATTTTTTCATTAAAGAATTAATATATGAAAGATCTACTATTTGGTTAGTATTATCTCTTTTAGATACAATAAGCTTTGAACAAATTGATGCTTCAGAAACTAAAATATATTCTGAATCACTAGAAAAATTTTTAGTATTAATATCATATAAGGTAAAAACATTTCCAATCTCATACCAGTTAGTAAGTGGGTCTTCAAATAACATATCAAAGAATTCGTCTGGATCAAATATGCCTGATGGTTCAACAATTACTCTTGTATGTCCTGACATTGCGGCAGCAATTAATTTTGTTTTAAATCTTCTTTTATGGCATTCATAATCACATCCACCTTGTACAGTTTCAATGTCACATCCTATTTCATTTATTAATAAGACATCTACATTAATTGCGCCATAATCATTTTCTATAATGCATATTTTTTCACCAATATCCATCAAATATTTAGCATATTTTTTTATGAATGTAGTCTTACCACTACCTAAAAAACCAGTAATTAAATCTATTTTTACCATTAGTTATCACCTTATTTTATAAATTCAATTAAATCTAATAAATCATTTATTATAAAACAATCAATATTAGTATTATTATCATTAGTTAATAAGATACCAAAAACACCTGCATCTTTTGCAGATTCCATATCTATTAATCTATCTCCTACATAATATGTTTCCTTTTTATCTAAATTATATTTATTGCATAAATAGTTTATACCATCTCCTGATGGTTTTCTTAAAACTCCTTCATAAGGAGATATAGTATCAATAAAATATTTATCTATATTATTATTTTTTAATATTTGAAATCTTGATTCTCCTCTATGTGTAAATATAAATAGATTTGAATTATTTTTATATAATTCTTCTAACATTTTTAATGCGTTAGGCATTAATTTAATGTCATTTAAATAATTCTTTTCTATTTTTAAATAATCTTTTCTTACAAAATCCAAATTGATTCCTAAATCATTTTCTAAAGATTTAAAGTATTGAGATACAGATGTTTTAATAATATTTTTATAAATAGTATCTTTATCTATATTTAAATTTATTTTCTTAAATGATTCATATATACTCAAAACTATTGCGCAATAAGAATCAATTAATGTACCATCAAGGTCAAATATAAAAGATTTCATAATATCACACCCATATAAAATTATAATTTTATATATTTTTCATGTCAAATAAAAATGCCGATAAAAACCGGCATTTCATATTATTACTTATTTCTTGGATATTTAATGTTTGCTTGAGCGGCTGCAAGTCTTGCAACAGGTACACGGAATGGTGAACAAGAAACATAGTCTAATCCTGCTTGATGGTAGAATAAAATACTTCTTGCATCTCCACCTGTTTCACCACATACACCAACATGTAAATCTTTTCTTGTAGATCTACCAAGCTTAACTGATGTAGTAACAAGCTTACCTACACCTTCATAATCTAATGTCTTAAATGGGTCAGCACCTAAAATATTAGTATGATAGTATGATGGTAAGAATTTAGCTGAATCATCTCTTGAGAAGCCAAATGTTAATTGTGTTAAGTCATTTGTACCAAATGAGAAGAATTCTGCTTCTTGTGCTATTTCATCAGAAAGTAGGGCAGCACGTGGAATTTCAATCATTGTACCAACATGGTATTTCAATTCTATTCCTGCTTCTTTAATTAGCTTATCTGCAGTTTCACAAATTGTATTCTTTACAAATTTTAATTCTTTAATATCCATAATTAATGGTACCATGATTTCAGGTTCTAATTTAATACCTTTCTTAGATACATTAATTGCTGCTTTAATAATTGCAGTAGTTTGCATTTCACAAATTTCAGGATATGTAACTGCTAAACGGCATCCTCTATGACCCATCATTGGGTTATTTTCTCTTAATTCAACAATTCTATCATTAACCTCTTCAACTGTTTTACCTAACGCTAATGCTAATTCCTTAATTAATGATTCTTCTTTTGGTAAGAATTCATGTAGAGGTGGGTCTAAAAGACGAACATTTACATTCTTTCCATTAAGAATTGTATATAAGTCTTCAAAGTCTTTTTGCTGCATTGGTTCAAGTTCAGCTAAAGCCTTTCTTCTATCAGCTTCATTATCTGCTAAAATCATCTTTCTCATAGAGAAAATTCTATCCTTATCAAAGAACATATGCTCAGTACGGCATAAACCTATACCTTCAGCACCAAAATCAACTGCCTTTTGTGCATCCTTTGGTGTATCAGCATTTGTTCTTACTGATAAATATCTATATTTATCTACCCAGCTCATAAAGCGACCAAAATTACCACTCTTTAGGTCTGGTTCTATAGTTTTAATTTCACCGTAATAAACATTACCTGTATTACCATCAATTGAGAAAGTATCCTTATCAGTATATACCTTACCATTAATTGTTACAGTTCTTTGATGCTCATCAATTACAGCATCACTACATCCTGTAACACAGCATCTACCCATACCTCTTGCAACAACTGCTGCATGAGATGTCATACCGCCACGCATTGTTAATACTGCTTCAGAAGAAACCATACCAACAATATCTTCAGGTGAAGTTTCTTCTCTTACAAGAATAACTTTTTCTTTCTTTTTCTTTCTCTTCTCAGCCTCTTCAGCACTAAATGCTAAATGACCAATACCAGCACCAGGTCCTGCAGGTAATCCCTTCGCAATAGGAGTATGCTTTGCTAAATCATCTTTATCAAAGTTTGGTAATAATAATTTATCAAATGATTGAGGATCAATTCTTAAAACTGCTTCCTTCTCATCAATAATACCTTCATCTACTAAATCACATGCAATCTTAATGGCTGCCTGTGGAGTTCTTTTACCATTTCTTGTTTGTAAGAAATATAATTTAGAATCCTCAACAGTGAATTCCATATCTTGCATATCCTTATAATGGCCTTCCATAACTTTAATAGTCTTTGTGAATTGCTCATATACAGAAGGCATTCTCTTCTTTAATTCTTCAATATGTAATGGTGTTCTTACACCTGCAACAACATCCTCACCTTGTGCATTAGGTAAGTATTCAGCTGAAATCTTATTTTCACCAGTTGATGGGTCTCTTGAGAATGCAACACCTGTACCAGATTGTTCGTTCTTATTACCAAATACCATTGATTGTACAGTAACTGCAGTACCCCATTCATATGGAATATTATTCATTCTTCTAAATTCATTTGCTCTATCATTATCCCAGCTTCTAAATACAGCCTTAACTGCTTCAATTAACTGTTCTTTTGGATCAGATGGGAAATCTTGATTAAATGTCTTTTTATAATAAGCCTTATAATTCTTAACTAATACCTTTAATTCATCTGCAGTAACCTCTTGGTCAAGCTTATATCCCTTAGATTGCTTTAAGTCATCTAACATCTTATTCATATCATCTCTTGGATGTCCCTTAGCAATATTAGTAAACATTAAAATGAATCTACGATAAGAATCATACGCAAATCTTTCATTTGATGTTGCTTTAGCTAAAGCTTCAACAGTATCATCATTTAAACCTAAATTTAAAATTGTATCCATCATACCAGGCATTGATACTCTTGCACCACTTCTAACAGATACTAATAAAGGATTTGTACCACGTCCAAAAGTTTTACCTGTTTTCTTTTCTAATTCATTAACTGCATTATAAATTTCTTGAATTAATTCCTTAGATAATTCCTTTTTATTTTTATAGTATAAAGTGCATGCCTCAGTTGTAATTGTAAATCCCTCTGGTACAGGTACACCAATGTGTGCCATTTCAGCTAAACCAGCACCCTTACCTCCAAGTAATTCTTTCCCTAAGCCATATGCATTTTCAAAATGATATACATATTGTTTCATAATAAAAACCTCCAAAACTAATGTAACTATTTTATATAGGTAAAATTATACTATAATACTATTTTTTTATCAAGTTAAGCAAGGTTAAAATAGTTTTTTATTATAAGTTTTTTTAATAAAAAAATAATATGTGAACTATTACAATTTAAAAGTTTACTTTTCAAACAAAAAATAAGCTTCAGGATTTTCTGAAGCTTTTCTTTTAACTTATAACTATTGATTTTAAATTCTTCTTCCTTATATACATCTTTTCATCTGCTTTAGTAAAAACTGCATTAAATGCATGATCCTCTAATGAATTAAAATCTGCCATACCTGCTGATACAACAAGCTTTTCATTATCAATATTATTTTCAATAATTTCATTAAATTTATTTAATAATTCATATCTATTATTAAAATCATCACCATCAAGTATAGCTACAAATTCATCTCCACCGAATCTATAAACCTCAGTATTCTTATAGACTTCCTTAATCATATTATAGCTTTCCTTAATATAATAATCGCCATATTCATGTCCCTTTGTATCATTAATTACCTTTAATCCATTAATATCAAATACTACAATTGAGAATTCTTCAATACTCTTATTATCAATTAATGAATCCATTTTAGATTCAATTTCTACAAAGGCATGCTTACTCTTAGCGCCAGTTAATGGATCAACATATACTAATTCCTTAGTATGACCTAATTCTAAATCAATATCCTTTTCTCTTTTTAGAGATGCTTTTAGCTTTCTTACGACCGCTTCCTTTTCAGAACCTACTACATAAACATGGATTACGCAAATACTTATTATAGAACCAAATGTATAAATAGGTAGATGAGGGAATATAAACTGAACAATAATAGATATTGCCATAAAGATACCAAATAGACCTATAGCTAAGAATCTATATCTATTTAAGTTTTCCTTATCATAATAAAAGAA
>CACZRY010000213.1 GCA_902783745.1 uncultured Erysipelotrichaceae bacterium | reverse complement strand
TGTTATTTTATATTCATCATTTATTACAACCTCTTTATGAGTTATAGTTTGTTCAACATCCGCAACTACTTGAGCTACAGAATCTGATGCTTTAGATGACTGAGCGCCTGTTTTTAAGCATTGATATATAAAAAATATAACCATAAATCCATATAAGGCTATAAGAATCAACTGAAAAATCTTATAAAGCTTCATGTCATCACCACCAGATTTAATTATACTATATTTTTTAAAGAAATTAAAAAAGAATGATAATAACAATTAATGCTACTATCATTCTTCAATTTATAATTTAGTCAATTGTAACTTTTGCAGTTCTACCTGAACATTTTGCAGTAACTTTCTTACCATTAGGAAGTTCTCCTGAAAGTTCTACTGCATGATATCTAGTTTCAATTCCAAAATCTTGTTCTTCATTTTCAACTACTAAAATTATTTTTGAAATTCCAAAATATACTAACACAGTATATCCATCTAATTTTCTTACAACTATTTTTATACATCTAAATGAACCTATCATTAAAATTAATAGGAATAAAGAGAATGTACCTGTTAATATTGTTGAAACCATATATGGATTAATATCATGGTCATATGATTTATATTGTGAATACATTGATAATGAAATTATAAATCCTATGAAGCACATAAAGAATATAATAGAAAAGATAACTTTTACAATTGTTACTCTAGATTTATAATCTTCAATCCAAGTAGTTGGAATAGGATTTTTATAATTATTTTCTTTTACAATATCTTCTTTAGGCTCATTATTTGAATCATCATTAGAAGATTCTTGAACTTCTTTATTTAAATATTCTTGTATTGGATATCCACAATTTGGACAAGTTTTTGCAAAGCTACTTATTTCCTTCTTACATTCAGGACATACAATTAATGACATTTTTTCTCTCCCATATTAAAAGACAGATATTAAATCTGTCTAAATTTTATATTACATATTCATCCAAGATTCATCACTTGGGTCTTTTTGGAATTTTAATACCTTTGCCTTATCAGAATCAGAAATATAATTTTCTTCTGCAGCAACATGTACTAATGTTTCGAAATTAGATAATGAATGATTTTCGCAATTTGCAGCTTCTAATCTTTCAATACCCTTCTTTAAGCCATAAGTGAAGATTGAAACGATACCTAAAACGTTAGCGCCTTCTTCTCTTAATACTTCAACAACTTCAAGTGAAGAACCACCTGTTGAAATTAAATCTTCAATTACAACAACCTTCTTACCCTTTGGAGAAACACCTTCAATTTGGTTTCCTCTACCATGGTCCTTAGCCTTACCACGAACATATCCCATAGGTAAGCCTAGGCGTTCTGCAACCATTGCAGCATGTGCGATACCTGCAGTTGATGTACCTTCAATAATTTCAACATCTGGATAGAAATGCTTTACTGTTTCAGCAAGACCATCTTCTACAACCTTTCTTACTTCTGGATAAGAAAGTGTCATTCTATTATCACAATAAATTGGTGAATGAATTCCTGAAGCCCAAGTGAAAGGTTCATTTGGCTTTAAGAATACTGCCTTAATCTTTAATAAATTCTTTGCAACTTCTACTGCTAATTTCTTTTCATCCATATTATCTAAACTCCTTTAAACATCTATTATAAGCATCTACTGGATTATCTGCTTTTGTAATACTTCTACCAACAACAATATATGTTGAACCATTTTCTTTTGCTAATGCTGGTGTTGCAACTCTCTTTTGATCATTTACATCATCACCTAATAATCTAATACCAGGTGTTACTGACATAAATCCAATTTCTTTAATAATTGGAGCTTCAAGTGCACTACATACTACACCATCAAGTCCAGCTTCTTTTGCATTTAATGCATATTTTCTTACAACATCATTAACATGTAAATCTTCTTTAATACCTAATTCATTATGTAGGATTTCATCATTAATTGATGTAAGAATAGTAACTGCAATAAGCTTTGTATTCTTACCTGCTTCAGTAGAATTTAAGCCTTCCTTTGCAGCCTTCATCATTTCAATACCACCTTCTGCATGTACATTAGTGATATCAACACCAAGTTCACCAATCTTAGCCATTGCAGCCTTAACTGTATTTGGAATATCATGAAGCTTTAGGTCTAAGAAAATCTTAAATCCATCACGCTTAAGCTCACGAACAAGCTCAGGTCCTTCCTTATAATACATTTCCATACCAATCTTAATGTATGGATTTAATCCCTTAAATGGCTTTAAGAATTCCATAAGCTCAGCTTTTGACTTAAAGTCACAGGCAATAATTACATCTCTTTCCATTACTCGCACCTTCCTATAATATCTGATAATTTTTCTATGTTATATTCTTTCATAACCTTTGGTAGGTCATCAATTATTTTCTTACAAGCATAAGGGTCAACTAAATTTTGAGCACCAACCATTACTAAAGATGCGCCAGCATACATCATTTCTAAAACCTCATATGCATTAGTAACACCGCCCATTCCAATTACAGGAATCTTTACTGCGTGTGATACTTCATAAACCATTCTTAATGCAACAGGGAAAATACCAGGTCCTGAATATCCACCCTTCTTAACTGCAATAACAGGTTTACCAGTTTTTAAATCTATTCTCATACCAACTAAAGTATTAATTAATGATATTGCATCAGCACCTGCAGCTTCAACTGCAATTGCCATTAATGTAATATCAGTAACATTTGGTGAAAGCTTTACAATAATAGGCTTTTTAGATACCTTTTTAACTTCTCTTACAAGATTTGCTGCAACACTAGGATCAACTCCAAATGCCATTCCACCACCCTTAACATTAGGGCATGAAATATTTAATTCAATTGCACAAACCTTATCTACATCATTAAATCTTTTAACTGTATTAACATAATCAGAAACTGAATGACCACCTACATTTGCAATAACCTTATCG
>CACZRY010000212.1 GCA_902783745.1 uncultured Erysipelotrichaceae bacterium | reverse complement strand
TGATACTCCAAATAATATTATTAAGGAATTGAAATCAAAAGGTTATAAATTGTTTTTAGCAACAAATCCTTTATACCCAAGAATCGCAACTCTAAAAAGAGTTTCTTGGGCAGGCCTTGATTATAAAGATTTTATTGATATTACAACTTATGAAAATTCTACATTTTGTAAGCCTAAACGTGAATATTATTATGAGTTATTAAAAAAACATAATCTTAAAGAAGAAGATTGTATTATGGTTGGTAATGATTTAGATGATGATTTTATTGATTTACCAAAAAATATAGAAAAGGTATTAATTACTGATTATTTAATAAATAAAAATAATAAAGAAATTACAATGCCTAAATTCACATTAAATGAATATTTAGAATATATTAAATCTAATTATTAGGAGATGGTTTAATGAATTATGCAATAGTACTTGCTGCTGGTCTTTCTAAAAGAATGCATCAAGATACTTCTAATGCTGCAATAAAACTTTTATATAAGCCAATGATTAATTATGTAATTGATGCTTTAAAAATGGTTGATGAATTAGAAATAATTCCTGTATTAGGATATAAAAAAGAAGATGTAATTAAATTAATTGGCAACCTATCTTATGTTATTCAAGATATGCAATTAGGTACTGCAGATGCTATTAAATGTGCATTACCTAAAATTACAAATGATGGTTATTCTATAATAATTCCTGCGGATGTACCATTAATAGATGCATCGGATTTACAAGGATTACTAGAATTAGTAAAAACTGAAAATCTTGATTTAGGCTTTTTATCAGCTATACTTCCTGATGGATATGGTTATAAAAGAGTTATTAAGGATAGCTTTAATTTCGTTAAGGGAATTGTTGATGATGATAATGCATCACAAGAAGAAAAAGCTATAAAAGAAGTATTATCAGATGTTTTTGTAATTAGAAACGATGTATTAAAAAAATATATATCATTTATTAAAGAATATAATAACGAATATGATTTTTTAGATATTATTAAGATATTATCTAATGAAGGATTAAAAATTAAATCATATATAGTTTCTAATCCAGTAGATATTACAAGCTGTAATGATAATTTAAAACTTTCTATGTTAGAACAATACCTACAAAGAAAAATAAATGTTAATTTATTAAAAAAAGGTATATATATAGAAAACCCATTTATGCAAACTATTGTATCTATTGATTCATTTATAGAACCTGGTGTAAAAATATATAATAATTGTAAAATTATTAATTCAGTTATTAAAGCTGGTGCTACAATAAAAGATAATTCTATTATTATAAATTCTCAAGTAGGTGCATCTATTATATCTAATTCAGTAATAGAAGATTCTATAATAGGTGATAATGTTACAATAGGACCATATGCACATATAAGACTTAATTCTAATATTGGAAATAATTGTAGAATAGGTAATTATGTCGAAATAAAGAATTCATTACTTGGTGATTCTACAAAATGTGCTCACCTAACATATATTGGTGATGCAAATGTAGGAAGCAATTGTAATTTTGGTTGTGGTACTGTAACAGTAAATTATGATGGAATTAATAAGAATAAAACAATTATAGGAAATAATGTATTTATAGGATGTAATGCCAATTTAATTGCTCCTATAGAAATAAAAGATAATGCATTTATTGCAGCAGGATCAACTATAACTGATAATTTAGATATAGATGATTTTGCAATTGCTCGCGCAAGACAAGTTACTAAAAAAGGTTATTCTAAAAAATATAAGAGGTAAAAATGAAATATTTTGGAACTGATGGCATTAGAGGTATCCCAGGGGATAGCTTACCATACCATTTATGCAAGAAGCTTGGTAATTCATTATCAAAGCTTAATGTTAAAAACTTAATAATGGCTGAAGATACAAGAGAATCATCAGCATTAATAAGAAGTCATTTAATTGAAGGAATAACAATGGCTGGTATTAATGTCACATTCTTAGGAATTATTTCAACACCTGAATTAATTTATTATTCTAAGCTATATAATTCATTTGCGATAATGATTACTGCGTCTCATAATCCATATACTGATAATGGAATAAAAATAGTATCTAGTGGTTTTAAATTAACTCAAATAGAAGAAGAAATATTAGAAAATTTTATTGATAATGAACCATATTATATTTCAAATACTAAAGGAAAAGTATGCAAAATAGAAGATTCAAATAAAAAATATTTAGAATTTATTTCTAAATATATTTCAAAATATGATCTAAATATCGCAATTGATGCCGCAAATGGTGCAGCATCATATATATCTAAGCTTGTTTTTGATAAGGTATCAGATAAAACATCTTATATCGCATCAAATCCAAATGGAAGAAATGTAAATTTAAATTGTGGTTCAACTAATATAGAATTCTTAAAAAATTATGTTTTAGAGAATAATTGTGATTTAGGTTTTTCTTTTGATGGAGATGGAGATCGTATTATTGCAGTATCAAAGAATGGTAATATAATTGATGGTGATTTAATTATTTACATTCTTGCCATTTATTTGAAAGAAAAAAACATGCTCAATAAAAATACTGTTGTTACTACAATAATGTCAAATTTAGGGGTAAAAAAGGCTTTAAACTTAAAAAATATATCAACAATAGAGGTTAATGTTGGCGATAAATATGTATATGATGCTTTAAACAAAAATGGATTATCACTTGGTGGTGAGGCATCAGGACATATTATTGTTAAGGATATATTTGAAACAGGAGATGGAATTTTAATTTCTTTATTATTACTTAAGGCTATAAATGAATTAGGATTAACTTTAGATGATTTTTATAATCAAATAGAATTATCATATTCTAGATTAATAAATATTAAAGTAAATGATAAGGAAAGAGTTATGAATAATATATCCTTATTTAATAGAAGAAGTGAAATAGAAAAGCTATTAGGAGATTCAAGTAAGGTTATTATAAGACCTTCTGGGACTGAAAATTTAATAAGATTATCAATAATAACATTTGATTTTAAAAACGCTGATAAATATATATTAGAACTAAAGAATATTATTGAAAACATTTAAAAATCTGGAACATTATTGTTCCAGACTTTTATCTAATATTCTTGTAAGCTCAGTATAAAAATCAGCTTTTTTCATTCCAAAAAGGAATGAGAATTCATCAACAATAAGCTTTATGCCATCATCATAGATTTGTCTATCTATCGCATGAAGCTTTCTTGCTTTGCCAATTAAAGAATTTTCATGTTCTTTTATAGATTTTAATACTACGATAGTTTCTTTTCTATCACCATTTTTAATTAGATCTGAAAATTCTTTTTTGCGAAGGTTGTCATTATCAATCCATCTAGTATTTAAATAAGGGATTTGATTAATGATATCAGAAGCCTCCTCTTTTTTTAAGAGGTAGTGAAGTCTTGCTTTAGTAAAAGGGTTATCTACAGGAACTGATAGCTTTGTTTTAGATTCATCTAATGGAACTAAAATATAATAAGAAGAAGCTTTTCCCATAAATTCCTTTTCCTGTAATTCATCCACCTTGCATATACCATAGGTTGTATACATTAGAATATCACCTACAGAAAACAATTTGAATCCCCCTTTCTTTAGGATTTGTATAT
>CACZRY010000211.1 GCA_902783745.1 uncultured Erysipelotrichaceae bacterium | reverse complement strand
TGGGGTTTACCAACGTTTCATTCTAAAATTTCTTTTAGTATCGTCTCTGTGGCACTTTATGGAATACACCATATCATAAGACTTAGGTTTCTTCCGCCGTCACCATTACTGGTGCCAGACCTTATTTATTAGATCTGCGCAAACACTATATTCATCACAGAATATGCTAGCATGGACTTTCCTAACGGTTACCCGCTCGATTACCCGGCTGTATTTATATTTTATAATTTATTTTAGAAAAAACAATTAGTTTTTCTTTTGTGCATCTAATAATGCATCTTTTCTAGATAAGTCAATTTGACCCTTTTCATTAATATTAATGCACTTAACGATGATTTCATCATTTAATGAAACTACATCTTCACACTTTTCTACTCTTTCTTGAGCTAACTTAGAAATGTGGCATAATCCTTCACATCCAGGCCATAATTCAACGAAGCAACCATACTTCTCGATTCTTGTAACCTTACCAGTATAGATTTCACCAACTTGTGCTTCTTTTACTGAATTTACAATATAGTCAAGACAAGCCTTTGCAGTTTCGTAATTAGAATGCATTACATAAATTCTACCATCCTGTTCAATATCAATTTGAGCATTGTCGAATTTTGCAATTGTTTCATTAATTGTCTTTCCACCAGAACCAATTACATCCTTAATCTTATCTGGATTAATTTCTGATGTAACAACCTTTGGAGCATATTCAGAAACTTGAGCTCTAGGTTTAGCAATAGTTTGAGCCATATGGTCTAAGATTTCTAATCTACCCTTCTTAGCTTGATCTAAAGCTTCCTTTAAGATTTGATAAGAAATACCTCTTACCTTAATATCCATTTGTAATGCTGTGATACCATCCTTAGTACCTGCAACCTTAAAGTCCATATCTCCTAAGTGATCTTCCATACCTTGGATATCAGTTAATATTGTATAATGCTTTTCATCAGTCATGATTAAGCCCATTGCGATACCAGCAACAGGAGCCTTTAGAGGAACACCTGCAGCCATTAATGATAATGTACCTGCACAAATAGATGCTTGTGATGATGAACCATTAGATTCTAAAATATCTGATGTAACACGAATTGTATATGGGAATTCTTCAACAGAAGGAATTACATATGAAATAGCTCTTTCTGCTAAATTACCATGTCCGATTTCTCTTCTTCCTGGTGCACCATATCTACCAGTTTCACCAACTGAATATTGAGGGAAATTATATTGAAGCATAAAACGCTTAGTTGCATCTTCATCTAATCCATCAATAGTTTGTGCATCATTCATAGGAGCAAGTGTTGTAGTACCTAAAGATTGAGTTTGTCCACGTGTAAATAATGCAGAACCATGAACTCTAGGTAAAACATCTATTCTTGATGATAAAGGTCTAATTTCATCAACCTTTCTACCATCTGGTCTAATCTTATCAACAGCAATCATTCTTCTTACTTCACCGTGTAAGATTTCATCTAATGTATATTGAACATTTCTTAAATATAAAGCCTTAGCATCAGTATCCTCAACTTTAATATCACCTAAATCCTTGATGAATACTTTTTCTGAGAATTTTGCAATTGTTTCAGCATTAACTTCATCAATTGCCTTATATCTTTCAAGCTTATCTTCAACTCTAATTGCTTTAATAAGCTTTTCTTCTGCAAAGTCCTTAACTGCCTTTTCAATATCCTTATCAACTTGGAATAATGTAGGAACATATTTTTCCTTACCACATTCCTTAACGATTTCATTTTGGAATTCTGTTAACTTTTGAATTTCAGCATGACCGAACTTTAATGCTTCCCACATTTCATCTTCTGAAACGAACTTAGCACCAGCTTCAACCATGTTAATTGCCTTATGAGTACCTGCAACTGTTAATGAAATTGTAGTATCTTTAACTTGTTCTGGAGTTGGGTTAATTAATAATTCACCATTAACCTTTGCAACTTCAACACCTGCGATAGGTCCTTCAAAAGGAATATCAGATATCATTAATGCAATTGATGAACCAAGTAATGCTGCCATTGCTGGTGAGCAATCTGGATCATATGATAAAACTGTATTAATGATTTGTACTTCATTATTAAATCCATCTGCAAATAATGGACGAATAGGACGGTCAATTAAACGTGAAACTAATGTTTCATGTGTTGATGCCTTTCCTTCTCTTCTTAAATAATTTCCAGGAATCTTTCCTGCTGCATATAACTTTTCTTGATATAATACCATTAGTGGGAAGAAGTCTGCATCAGATGCAACGTTATTTGATACTGCTGCTGATAATACTGTAGTATCACCATACTTAACAATACAAGCACCGTTAGCCTGCTTAGCTACTTCGCCAATTTCTACTACAAGAGGACGTCCTGCCCAATTGTATTCAAAGTGCTTTACTTCACTCATTACTATTTTGTCTCCTTTTTTTAATCTCACGATTTATTATAGCACAAATATTGAGATTTTCCATAATAAATATATTATTTATTAATAAAAAATGGATAACCATAATATAGGTTATCCATTAATTAATTATCTTCTTAATCCTAACTTCTTAATTGTTTCTTCATATTCCTTAAGGTTAGTCTTCTTTAAATAAGAAAGTAAAGCCTTTCTTTGACCAATCTTAGACATAAGACCACGCTTACCTTGGAAATCATGAATGTTTACTTCGAAGTGCTTGTTTAAGTTTTCGATTTCCTTTGTT
>CACZRY010000210.1 GCA_902783745.1 uncultured Erysipelotrichaceae bacterium | reverse complement strand
AATGATGAAGATTTAGTAAAGCCTTCACAAAGAAACTTTGAACCATATAATAGAGTATTATCTAATGTTAAATTAGCTAATGTTGATAATCCATTTAAGGTTATTACAATTACATCAACAACTGGTGGTGAATTAAAAACAACAGTATCAAGTAATTTAGCATATACAGCTTCAAATAATAATAAGAAGGCAGTATTATTAGACTTAGACTTAAGAAAACCAAGAATCCATAGAGTATTTAAGGTTGAAAAGGAAAATGGTATAGTTGAATACTTAGAAGATTCTTGTGATTTAGAAAAAATAATTAAAAAGACAGAATCTGGTGTAGATGTTATTACTGCAGGTAAGTCAATTGATAACCCAGTTGTAGTATTAGAAAGCCAAAAATTAAAAGATTTAATTAATACATTAAAAGAACAATATGATTATGTATTTATTGATACTCCACCTCTACTTGCATGTAGTGATGCATCAACTATCGCAAGTATAAGTGATGGTGTTATTTATAATGTTGCATTAAACCAAGCACATAAAAAGGATATAAGGGATTCTTTAAGTAGTCTTGTTAAGCAAAATGATAACATTATAGGTGTTAATATTACTAAGGTTAAGATGACTAAGAAGGAAAGCTATTATTATTACCAATATGGTTATGGTAGTGATGAAAACAAGACTATAGAAAAATAAAAAATGCCCTTAAATGGGTATTTTTTTATTGGATAAGGAGGCTTATATGGTTGATATACATTGCCATATACTTCCTAATGTTGATGATGGTGCAGCAAATATAGATATTTCAAAGAAATTAATAAAAAAAGAAGTAGATGAGGGAAATAAATATATTGTTTTAACACCGCATCAAAGTAAAAGGGAGTTATGTAAGGATTTATTAATTGAAAAATTTAATGAGTTTAAAGATAATATAGATATTGATTGTAATCTCTATTTAGGATGTGAGCTTTATTATTATGAGAAATTTATCCGTGACCTTGAGGACGGATTAATTCTTACTATGAATAATTCTAAGTATTTATTAATAGAATTTTCTACTACTTTAGAAACTAATATTTCTGATATAGTATATGATTTATCTATTAAAGGATATAAGCCTATTGTTGCACATATAGAACGTTATGATTATTTAACTTTTGATGATTATAATGAAATCGCAAGATATGCAGAAATTCAGATTAATTCTGAAGCATTTACGATGTCTTGTTATAAAAAGAAATTAAAATATTTATTAAAAAATAACCTTGTTACATATATTGCATCTGACTGTCATAATATGACATCAAGGCCATGTGATTTTTCTTATGCTAAAAAGGTTATATTAAAGAAGTATAAGGATCAGTATGATAAATTATTTAATACCATACCTGAATTCTTAAAATAGGGAGTTGATTCTTTTGATTAATCTTTATGATATCAAAGATCCTAAATTCTTACGTGATTTATCAATTAAGGAATTAAAGGAGCTTGCAGAAGAGATTAGAAAATTTCTTATAGAAAATGTATCTAAAACAGGTGGACATCTATCATCTAATTTAGGTGTTGTTGAATTAACTATTGCGATGCATTATGTTTTCCAAGATCCTAATGATGAATTATTATTTGATGTAGGACATCAATCATATGTACATAAGATTTTGACAGGTCGTGCAAAGGATTTTAAAAATCTTAGAGGATATGGTGGAATGAGTGGCTATATCAAAAGAAGTGAATCAAGCTATGATATATGGGAATCAGGCCATTCATCAACATCAATTAGTGCCGCATCAGGATTAAATAAAAGTAATCCTGAAAAAAGACAAATTGTATTGATTGGAGACTCATCTATATCTAATGGTGTTGCGTTTGAGGGATTAAATTATTTAGGACAAATTAAATCTAATAATTCTCCAATTATTATCTTAAATGATAATAAGATGGGAATTTCTAAATCCGTTGGTGCTTTATCTAAATCTTTATTAAGATTAAGAACCACTAAATTTTATAGAGGATTTAAAGGTTTATTAACAAAAATATTACCAGGATTTGTTGTAAGATTCTTCCATAGATTAAAAAGAAGTATGAAAGGATTAATACAACGTGATAATATATTTGAAGATTTAGGATATGATTATTATGGACCATATTATGGCCATGATATTAAAGCTTTAATAAGATTATTTAAACGTATTAAAAATAATAAAGGACCTGTATTAATTCAGCTTATTACAACTAAAGGAAAAGGTTATAAATATGCTGAAGAAGATAAGGAAGGATTCCATGGAGTTAAGCCATTTGATATTGAAACAGGCCTACCTTTAAACAATAATGATAAGAAAATGTCTTATTCACAAGCTTTAGCGGATTTTCTAGTAGAAAAAAGAAAAACAAATGAATTCTTTGTTGTAACACCTGCGATGAAGGCAGGAGAAAGATTAAATAAATTCAGTGAATTATATCCAGAATCATTTATTGATTGTGGTATTGCAGAAGAGCATGCGACATTAATGTGTGCAGGTATGGCATTACATAATAAAAGAAGTATTTTATTAATGTATTCTACATTCTCACAAAGAAGCTATGATATGTTCTTAAATGATATCGCAAGACAAGACTTACCTGTAATTGTAGGTATAGATAGAGCGGGTATTGTTGGGTTTGATGGAGAAACTCATCAAGGTATATATGATGTATCTATGTTCTTATCAATGCCTAATTTTTATGTTCTTATGCCAATGGATTTAAAAGAACTTATTGGATTATTTAATTTAGCATTTGAAATTAATCATCCTGTAGTAATAAGATATCCAAAAATTGATGAAGATATTACTAAACTTGATTTTAATTATAAATGTGAATTATATTGGGAATATCTAACAAAAGGTAAGAGCCTTTGTATTATAGGATATGGTCCTGATATTAAAAGGATAGCTAAAATTGTAGATAAAAATGATTTAGATGTTACTGTTGTTAACGCAAGATCAATAAGACCTATGGATTTAGGTATCTTAAGAAGTGTATTTGAAAGATTTAATAAGATTATTGTATTTGAACAAGTAGTAAGGAATGGTGGATTATACCATAATATATTAGAATTTAAAGAAAACAATAATTTTAATTCAAGAGTACTTACTCATTCATTTACATCAAATGATATTATACCAAATGGTTCATTAGATGATTTATATGATAAATATGGATTAACTGATGAAAAAATTAAAGAATATATTATTAATAATTTAGATAATAATTAAAAAAATCCCTCAGTTTGAAACTGAGGGTATTTTT
>CACZRY010000209.1 GCA_902783745.1 uncultured Erysipelotrichaceae bacterium | reverse complement strand
TGAAGTAAGAAGTAATAGGCAATTTTTATATTTTGGTATTGCAATATTTGTATCATTATTATTAGACATTACTTCCTTAATTCTAATAGATTATTTATATGTAGTTGGAAGTAATAGTATTCAAAACACTGTAACAGAGATTGTTTGTAAGGTATATTGCTTCTCATGCGTTAATGTAACATATTTTAGTTTCTTATACGTAATATTAGATATTTATTATGTTGAAAAGAAAAAATACATAATATATGGATTAGCATCATTGGCCTTAAATTTAGTTGCATTTGTATTAATATTAGTATCTAAAATTGAAGTACACCAAGATAAAACTGGTATGAATGATTTCACATCTGGTTTACCTGTAATATTTACATATATCTTTACTTTCGTAAATATGGCTTTTACTATCGCGTTTACTATAATTAAGCGTAAGCAAATGAATAGAAAAAGAGTACTTGGTGTTGCAATATTCTTAATTATTTGGGTATTGTCAGCTGCAATTCAAGGTTTATCTAATTATATATTTACAGAAGATGATATTGTAGTACTAGCGGTAGGATTTGGTGAGGCTATGGCCGCAATGGTTGTATATATTATTCTTGAAAACCCAGCCTTAAATATTGATAAGCTTACTGGCGCATTAAACCAAAGAGCTTTTATGGAATATGTAGATTATTGCTTTAGAAATAATAAGAACCAAGAATTTATAATTATGGATATCGATTCATCTATTATTGAATCAATAATGGGATTTGATAACTTTGCTAAAACATTTAATAATACATTACAAAAATTTAGAGTAAAAAGAATATTTAAAACTGATAGAAATCATTTTATTGCAGTAAGAAATAAGAATAGAAGTTATTTAAGTATAGAAACATCTATTAATGAATTTAAGAAAATGTTTTATAGTAATAATTCAATTTCAACAGAAATTCCATATAGATTAATTTATATTTCTAATATATTCTTATTTAAGAATAGACAAGATTTAGTAAGTGGAGTTAAATATATAACTAATCATAAAAAGAAAAATTCAACGGAATTAGTTGTTGTAAATGAAGAAATAGTATCAAAACTACATGAAAAAACATCAATTGATGGTAAATGTGATATCGCATTTGCAAACAAAAGATTTACTGTATATTATCAACCTATATTCTCAATTAAAGATAAAACATTTACATCTGCAGAAGCTTTAGTTAGATTAGTTGATGAAAAGAATAATCTAATCGCTCCATTCCATTTTATTGAAGAAATGGAAAAAGATGGAAGAATTATAGAACTTGGTACAATGGTATTTGAAGAAGTATGTAAGTTTATAGCTGATCATGATATAGAAGAATTAGGATTAAATTATATTGAAGTTAATTTATCTACAGTACAATGTGCTCAAGAAGATCTTGCTGATAAATATATAGAAATAATGCAAAAATATAAAATTAATCCAGGTTTCATTAATCTAGAGATTACAGAATCAGGAGATGCTGTTAAGAACACATTATTAAAAAACATGGAAAAACTTAAAGCATATGGTGTATCCTTCTCACTAGATGATTTTGGTACAGGTAACTCAAATTTAAATTACATAGTTGAAATGCCAATTGAAATTGTTAAATTCGATAAAACAATGGTTAATTCATATTTTGATAATAAGATTGCAACTTATGTCATGAGATCAACAGTTAATATGATTAAAGAGCTTGGACATAAGATAGTATTTGAAGGCTTAGAGCAAGCTAATCAAATAAAAGCAATCCAAAACCTAAATGTAGATTACATTCAAGGTTATTATTATTCAAGACCACTAGAGAAGAATCAATTTAAGGAATTCTTAATTGATAAAAACAAATAGGCCTATCGTATGATAGGTCCTTTTTGTTCATTCTTTAATAAATCAATATTATATATACTATCTAATACTTTAGATATCATAAATTCAATATCTAAAACATCATTAATACCTTCTTTAATATTAGTATAAATATTTATATCCTTTTTAATTTTATTTAGGTATTCTTTACCAAAATTATTAAATCCTAATACTCTAATAAAATTAATATCAGATTTATATATATTATTTACCATATCTTTTGTAATATTAAATAAAACATATAATAACATTCTTTTAATTCTAGATACCTTATATCTAGTTTCTTTTATATGTTCTATAAATTTATTACAATCATCAAATTTATAAATATCTTTTAATTTATATTCTAATCCTTCATCAACTAAGAATATATTTCCAAGAGTTTTTATATCGTTTACTAATATAATATATTTTAAATAATTAAATAATAAAGATTCATCTAAAATATAATCTTTATCTTTATATACATTACTTGGCACATATTTTTCCATTATGTTAATATTTGATCTTATTGCGGATGCAGAAGCAATAACATCATCTGTAATATTAGTATCGTTATAATTAGATTTAATTCTTTTTATTGTTTCTAATTCAATATTAAAATTGTTATCTTTTATAGCTTTATAATAAAAGAAACCTAAGTTATCATTTGCCATAAATGGTATTTTTATATTGAAGTTATATTTAGGATAATATTCTTGATATAATAAAACATTATTTTCTTCAGAACCAATAATAATTTTATTAACACCTAATAGATTTAATATTTTAACTGCGTTAGCTGCAAAAATATCTGATCTTTCAATTGAATATACGAAAGGTAATTCAATTACTAAATCAACTCCATTTGAAAGTGCGTGACTTGTTTTTTTGAATTTATCAAATATGGATAAATCCCCTCTCATAGTAAAAGAAGAGGACATAACTGCAATAATTAAAGAATCCTTATATTTTTCTTTTATCTTATTAATATGTAATAAATGACCATTGTGGAATGGATTATATTCTACAATTATACCAATTATATCCTTCATTTTATCACCATATTTATTATATAAAAAAATAGATATAAATTAAATAATTTTTATTTTTGTACGCTTGTCCTACATTTGTCTACTTGACTATTTTATAATCTAAGTACAGATAAATGAAAGTAGAATAGTTGTTTTTCATTTAATTTGATTTTCCCCCCCCTAAACAAAGTCAAGCAGAAAAGCTTGGCTTTTCTATTTATTATAAATAAATTTAAATATAATATATTATTAAATATATTGTATATTAAAGTGACATGTTTTAACTTGTATAAAAATCTCAATTATGATAATATAGTATAAGAAAGTTTTTAAGAAAATATATAAATATATTTTTAGAACTATATTAATATAAGGAGATTACCATGAGAGGTTTAATTACTTTAAAAACATTATCAACAGAAAAAATATTAGAATTAATTAAATATGCTGAGAAATTAAAGAAGGGTTTCCGTATTTCTTATCCAGGTAAGAAAATCGCAACCCTTTTCTTTGAGAATTCTACAAGAACTCATTATTCATTTCAATGTGCATTATTAAATTTAGGTATTAATATTATTGACCTAAATGCATCTACATCAAGTGTTAATAAAGGTGAATCATTATATGATACTGTAAAGACATTTGAGGCTTTAGGAGTTGATGGTGTTGTAATAAGACATCAAAAGGATCAATATTATAAAGAATTAGAAAATATTAGTATTCCAATTTTTAATGCAGGAGATGGAAAGGGTGACCATCCAACTCAGTCATTATTAGATTTAATGACAATACATGAAGAATTTGGTAAGTTTGAAGGATTAAAGTGCTGTATAATTGGTGATATTGCACATTCAAGAGTTGCACATGGTAACGTTGAAATTATGAAACGTTTAGGTATGGATGTTTATATTTCTGGACCTAAGGAATTTGATGATGGTTGTGCAAAGTGGATTCCTATGGATGAAGCTATAAAGACTATGGATGTTGTAATGTTATTAAGAATCCAATTTGAAAGATTATCTTTACCTATGGAAATTACAAAGGAAGAATATCACCGCCAATTTGGTTTAACATTAGATAGAGTTAAGGAAATGAAGCCAAACGCAATTATTATGCATCCAGCTCCAGTTAATAGAGGTCTTGAGATTGCAGATGATGTAGTTGAATGTGAAAAGTCAAGAATTTTTAAGCAGATGACTAATGGTGTATACGCAAGAATGGCTGTAATTTCAGATACATTAGATGGTAATTTATAGGAGGGTATATGCTATTAATTAAGAATGGTTTTATAATTAGCAATAATGCCCTTGTTAAAAAGGATATCCTTATTAAGAATGATAAGATTTTAAAAATTGAAGATGAAATTAATGAAGAAGCAGAAATTATTGATGCGAAAGGATTACTTGTAATGCCAGGTGCAGTAGATGTACATGTACATTTTAGAGAACCAGGCTTTACATATAAGGAAAACATTTCATCAGGTAGTAAGGCTGCAGCAAAGGGCGGATTTACTGATGTAATGACTATGCCTAACTTAAATCCATGTCCAAATGATTTAAAGACATGGCAAGAGGAGCAAAGATTAATTGTTGAAAATGGTGTAATTAATATTTATCCATATATGACAATATCAGAAGATGAATTAGGTGAGAAAATATCAGATTTTGATAACCTACATAATTATTGTTATGCAGCATCAGATGATGGTCATGGCGTTAATAATTTAGTTTTATTAGAAGAAGCTTGTAAGCTTGCGTTAAAATATAATATGGTTATTGCATCTCATGCAGAAACAAAAGAAGGAAGACAGCTTCCTTGTGGAGAATATGATGCAGTAAGAAGAGAAATTGAAATTGCTAAAAGAGTTGGTTGTAGATATCATTTCTGTCACTTATCTACAAAAGAGTCTTTTGAGGCAGTAAGACAAGCTAAGAAGGAAGGCTATAGAAATATTACATGTGAGGCAGCACCTCATCATTTAGTCTTAAATTCTTCTATGATAAAGGATGCTAACTGGAAGATGAATCCTCCACTAAGAGGAGAAGATGATAGATTAGAAACTGTAAGAGCATTAGTTGATGGTACAGTTGATGTTGTTGCAACAGACCATGCACCTCATGCAGTATCTGAAAAATCAAAGCCATATAGTGAATGTCCTAATGGCATTATTGGTATTGAAACATCATTACCAATAATTTATACAAATTTCGTTAAAACAGGAGTTATATCACTAGATCGTTTCTTAGATTTAATGGTATATAATCCAATTAATGTATTTAGTTTGCCAAAGCATGGTATGTATGTTGGTTCTACTGCATCACTTACTGCATTAGATATAAAAAACCTACATACATATTTAGGAAGAGAAATATTATCATTATCTCAAAACTGTCCATATATTGGAGAAAAATATTATGGATTCCCTAAATTTACAATTTGTAATGGTAAGATAGTATATCATAATTAATTTAAAGAATATCAAGAATATAGAAATAGAGGTGTTATAATGCAGGATTTAATTCTTAAGATTAAATCTAACACTAAGGTTGGTAAAGATATTTACCATATGGTTTTAGAAGGAGATATAGATATTTCTAATATTGGAGAATTTGTAAATATTGAAATTCCAGGATATTATTTAAGAAGACCTATATCAGTAATGGAATATAGTAAGGGTCAAGTAGAAATATTATATAAGGTATTAGGTCATGGTACTAATGATTTATCTAAATTTAAGGAAAATGATGAATTAAAGGTATTAGTTGGACTTGGTAAATCATTTGATATTAATAAATCAAAGAAGCCTTTACTTGTTGCGGGAGGCATAGGTGTTGCACCTATGTTTAGAACAATAAGAGAGTTTAATGAAAAAGGTATTAGACCTGTTATGGTTTATGGCGCAAGAAGTAAGGATGATATTGTACTTGCTGAAGAATTAAAAAAAGGTTGTGACCTTTATATTGCAACAGATGATGGTTCTTTAGGATTCCATGGTAATGTAGTTTCTGCAATTAAGGAATTAAAGCCTGATTATGACTATTATTATGCTTGCGGACCTCAAATTATGCTTAAGTTCTTAAGTTTATTTGATAATAATGGTGAAGTATCATTAGAAGCAAGAATGGGTTGTGGATTTGGTGCATGTATGGGATGTTCTATTGAAACAACTAATGGACCAAAAAGAGTATGTAAGGAAGGCCCTGTATTTGAAGCAAGCGAGGTGAAATTCTAATGGATTTAAAAATTAAATTTTTAGACCATGTTTATAAGAATCCAATTATTCCTGCATCAGGATGCTTCGGATTTGGATATGAATTTGCTGAATATTATGATATAAATATTTTAGGCTCTATGTCACTTAAGGGTACAACATTAGAACCAAGATATGGTAACCCATTACCAAGAATTGCTGAATGTCCTGCAGGATTAATTAATTCTATTGGACTTCAAAATCCTGGTGTTGAGAAGGTTGCAACAGAAGAAATTGAAAAATTATC
>CACZRY010000208.1 GCA_902783745.1 uncultured Erysipelotrichaceae bacterium | reverse complement strand
AATTCAATTAATTTGCTTCATATTCTATTTCAAAATCAGAAATATTAGTTATATAAAACAACCAATATCCTTCACTAAATGTACGATTAGAAGTTTTAATTTCTTCTGCCATAAATGGTATTTGATAAATATATTTATATGAAGTAGTTGCTACTAAAGCTTCATTAAAGTTAATAATTAGATAATCTCCATCTTTAGCATTATAATCTAAAGATTCAGTTTCATAATTTTTAGAATTAGTATAATCGTATGTATGATCATTAAATATCTTTTCTTTGTAGGTATTTAAATAATCTATTGATTCAACATCTTCTTTTTTTGTACTTTTAACATTAGATATAAAAGTATTTATAGATAAATTGTAATCTACTGTATATGTAAAATCATATGCTGAAGATGTGTTATTATAATCAGACCAATTTTTAAAATTATCTTCAGTTAAACTAGTATAATGTGTATAATCACTACTTCCAAAAGTATGATACCTAACATAAAGCTTTAATGATAAAGATATATTCTTAATTTTAATATTTCTATTAATTGGGATTATTATATCTGAATTATAGTTTTCTGATACTATTCCGTTACTGCTTTTAAGATCTGATAATTTAAAGTTAGTATCTCCTACTTTTGCATATTTAGAAAATATATCATCTGTTTTAGGCTTTTCAGAATAATAATTAATTTTAATATCAGAATATTGACAATATGAATCTAAACTAAAATAAAAATATTCATTCTTTAAATAATTATCATCTATAATAATTTCATTATTGGAAGAAACATTTATTGAACCATCTGTATTACGTGTATCATCATCTTCTCTGGAATTATATGTAAAAGTCGATGAAACACCAGCTTCATAAGCTATTGTAGTATTTGTTGCACCTTTTTGACTAAATGTAACTGTATCAATATATACATTACTTTTAAGTTTGAATATAACAAATATACCATCTGATAATTTATCATATTTTTCAAGTTCACTATATTGTATCTTTTCATATTCAGATGATTGTTTAGCAATTGATGCACCCTTTTTAATATAAACCTCATCTATTGCAGTTTCTTTTTTCGCATCATTTGCATTGCTACATGATGTCATTAAAGTAATTGCTGATGTTAAAGCAAATACTCCTAATACCTTTTTTAATATTTTATTCATTTTATGCTCTCCTTATATTTTTCTAACAATAAAATTCTACCCCCCCCCCGCATATTTTTTGTCAAGTAAAAATATGTATTTTAAAGATAAAAAAATATTATTCACTATCCTTTGAAGAATCTTCTTCTACATATTCTACTTCATCGTATTCAGAATCATCTTCTACGATTTCATTTCCTTCTTCGTCTACATAGATAACTTCTTCTTCAACATAATCTTCATCATTTTTATTAAATGTTTTATTAATTGTTTGTGGTTTAACATCCTCTTCTTTAATTACATCCTCAGCAGTCTTATCTGATACTGGTTCTTGGATTGGAGATGATTTTAAGATTTTAGCTTCTCTTAAAATCTTTTCATCTGGATGTCTTTTTTCTTCTTCACTTCTCATGAAGTATGAATTCTTGTTTTGGTAATTAGACTTAGTAATGTTAATACCAACGATTGGTGCATTAACATTCTTTAACATCTTAATACCTTCATAAACATCACGTTTTCTAGTTTGGTCAATTGCGATATTATATAATACTCCATCAGCAACAGTTGATGCAACAAGTGCGTCATTAAATTCTAATACTGGTGGTGTATCAATTAAGATATAATCATATGTTTCTTTTAATTCATTAACTAAAGCTTTTAATTTTTCACTTGATAAGAATTGAGTTGGGTTTGGAATATCTTCACCAACTGTAATTAAATCTACATTTTCAAATGTACGCTTAATTAACTTTGTTTTATTAATAACATTTTCAAAATAATCAGCTAAACCATCTTCAAACGCAACACCATAAATCTCATGTAATTGAGGATTTCTTATATCTAAATCAATTAAACATACCTTCTTATCATCAGATGCAATACATGATGCTAGATTTGCGGCAACACATGTTTTTAATTCTTTAGATACAGTTGATGTAATCATTATAACCTTTGCAGGATTATCTACACTTGAATATCTAATATTTGTGAATAATCTATCATAATAATCAAATTCAGAATCATGGAAATCAAGTAACCACATTGTTGGGTTATCGCTCTTCATTCTCTTATCATAATGAATTGTACCAACAATAGGTAATCCTAATGTTTCAATCTCCTCTTTAGTCTTAAACTTAGTTGATGCAAATTCTTTAATAAATACAACAATTAAGGCACTTGCAATACCTAAGAATACTGTCACTAATATATATGTTGTAACATTAGGTGATATTTTAGTACCAGTCTTAGCACTATCACTTCTTTCAACATATCCATCATTTAAGAAATTTAATAAACCTGTTTCACTCTTACCTTCAGCAACAACCTGATCAGCAACCATATTTGCAATATCTCTTGCACGTTCTGCATTAGTATCTACACATGAAATATAAATAATAAATGTATCATCAGGAACTGTTGTTTGAATTCTT
>CACZRY010000207.1 GCA_902783745.1 uncultured Erysipelotrichaceae bacterium | reverse complement strand
AGCTTATAGAACAGGTAAAGAATTATTAATATCTATTACAAGAGCGGATAGAATAAAATCATTCCATGAGGTATTAGGAGATGATATGATTTTCTTAAGAAATGTTAAAGAAAATCAAGAGATATCAAGTGGATATTATAATTATGTAATGAAATATATTCCATCTGTTGATTTAATAGATTCTAATTTTATTATATTAAATGATCAAACCTTATTTGATATAGAGCATAAAGAAAAGAAAGCTAAATATAAATCAATATATAAAAATGCAACTAAGATTAGCCATTATGAAGATTTAAATATTGGAGATTATGTTGTACATTATGATTATGGTATTGGTGTTTATAAGGGAATTAAAACATTAAAGTCTACTGGTAATATTAAAAGAGATTATATATATGCTGAATATGCAAATAATAGTGCATTATATATACCACTTGAAAAATTCAGTGATTTAATGAAGTATGCAGATAAGGATACTGAGGGTGTTATATGTCATGAGATTGGTTCAGCATCTTGGGCTCGTGCTAAGGCAAGAGTAAGAAATAGATTACATGATATATCATCTACTTTAATTAAGCTTTATGCTGAAAGAAGCGAGGCTAAGGGATTTTGTTATCCACCAGATTCAAAAGAACAACAAGAATTTGAATCAGATTTCCCATATGAGATTACAAAAGATCAAAAAAGAAGTATTGATGAATGTAAAAGAGATATGGAATCAAATAAGGTTATGGATAGACTTATTTGTGGAGACGTTGGATATGGTAAGACTGAGGTTGCCCTACGTTTAGCATTTAAAGCTGTAATGGCAGGTAAACAGGTTGCGGTACTTGCGCCAACAACATTACTTGCAAGACAACACTTCCAAACTTTTAAAGCAAGAATGGAAAAGTTTGGTGTAAGAGTAGATTTGTTATCAAGATTTGTTAAGCCAAAGGATCAAAAGAATACAATTACTGATTTAGAGCGTGGTAGTGTTGATGTTGTAATAGGTACACATAGATTATTATCACACGATATTAAATATCATGATTTAGGATTATTAATTGTAGATGAGGAACAAAGATTTGGTGTTACACATAAGGAAAAGATAAAAGAACTTAAGGTTAATGTAGATTGTATTACATTAACTGCAACACCTATCCCACGTACTTTACAAATGAGTATGATGGGTATTAAGGATTTATCTATGATTGAAACACCACCGAAGAATAGATATCCAATTCAAACATATATTGTTGAAAGAAATGATAGAATCATTGCGAATGCAATAACTAAAGAGCTTGCAAGAGGTGGTCAGGTATTTTATTTATATAATTTTACTGAAGATATTTTAGATGTTGCAGCAAAAATACAATCTATAGTACCTGAGGCAAGAATCGGCATAGGCCATGGTAAGCTTAAAAGAGAAGATTTAGAAGATGTAATTAATGGATTTATAGAAAAGAAATATAATGTATTATTATGTACAACAATAATTGAAACTGGTATTGATATGCCAGATACTAATACATTAATAGTACATGATGCTGATAGATTAGGATTATCTCAGATGTATCAGATAAGGGGTAGAGTTGGTAGAAGCAATAAAATTGCATACGCATATTTAATGTATACACCAAACAAAAAGCTTACACCTGAAGCGTTAAAGAGATTAGATACTATTAAAGAATTTAATTCATTAGGTAGTGGATATCAGATAGCAATGAGAGATTTATCTATTAGAGGTGCTGGTGATATACTAGGTTCTATGCAGTCTGGATTTGTTGAGACTGTCGGTATGGATGTTTATTTAAAGATATTAGATGAGGAATTACATCCAAAGGAAGCTAAAAAGGAAGTATTAGATCCATCATTAAATGCACCTATGGTTGATAGAACTATTTCAGATAATTACATTAATAATGATTATGAAAGAATTAATATTCATAAGAAAATTGATACAATAATGACTATAGATAATCTATTAGAGCTTGAAGCTGAATTACAAGATAGATTTGGTCCTATACCAGATGATTTATATTTGTATATGTATGAAAAGCTTATGCAAAGAATGGCAAGAAGCTATGGAATATATAAAATAATTAAGGGTACAGATACTATTCGTTTTATCTTATCACCAGAAAAGAATAGCAGTCTAAATGGATTAGAATTATTTAGACTTGCATATGAAGCTAAAATAATTTCTTTAAAAGAACAAATGAATTTAGAGACTAAACAAAAAGAAATTGTATTTACATTAGATATAAGAGGGAATGAGCTTAAAGCCTTTAAAACTATGTGTAAATATTTCAATCAAATTGAAAACGTTTAGGCTTTATTCAACTTTACAAGTATTTTTAAAGTTGGTATAATAAAATATATAGAAGATAAGAGTTCATATCAGGAGGAGTTTTAATTATGGCAACAACAACTGTTTCCGTTGCAGGAAGAAAAGATAAATCAAGTCCTATGAAAAAACAGCCAGTGGCTAAAGTTAAAGTTAGGAATGATAATGACGAGGAGGATAAGGTAATGGCAACAACACCAAAGAAAAAGGTAGCAACAGGTGTATTAGCATCTGCGCCTACAGGAGCAACAAGAGAAAAAATTAAAGCTGAAAAGCAAGCAGCAAAGCCACAGGGTAAGGCAACAGCTGCAAAGCCAGCTACAACATCAAAGCCAGCTGCACAAGCAAAACCAGCAACAACTGCAAAGCCTGAAGCAGCAGCAAAGCCAGCTGTAAAAGCAGCACCTAAGAAGGCTGATGCATCAGCTACTAAGACTTTATATCATGTTTCTAAGCGTGATAATGATGGTAGAGAGTGGAAGGTATTTATCCAAGGTTCTAATAAGGTAATTAAGTTATTCCCAACACAACAGCAAGCATTAGATTATGCTAAGCAGTTATGTGCAAATAAGGATGACGGATCTATGGTTTACCTACATGGCTTAGATGGAAAGATTAGAAAATATTAATTTTAATTACTGGATGCGACGCATCCAGTTTTTATATAATTGTGCTAAAATGTTATCGAGGTGGATATTTTATGGAAGCAATATATGGTAGCTTAATGCAAGAGCTTGATAGAAATACACAAAAAAGAATCAGAAGCATATCTTTAATGGAAGATGCCGGCGTTAAAATGGCAGAAATAGTAATGGATTATTGTAAACCTAAAAATGTCTTATTACTATTAGGCTCAGGTGGTAACGCAGGAGATGCATTAGTATTAGGACGTATTTTGTTAAATAATAATATTAATGTATCTGCATATCTTTTTGATGAAATAAAAAATAATGATGCTAAAGT
>CACZRY010000206.1 GCA_902783745.1 uncultured Erysipelotrichaceae bacterium | reverse complement strand
TAGGAAAGAAGAATATTCAACCACCACTTGCTTTAGGTATTAATTACTTTAGAGAAGATAGATAAAAACAAAAGACAGGAATTAACAATTTTCCTGTCTTTTTTCTATGTATTCTTTGAAATTCATAATATCAAATTTTTTTCTTTTAAGCATTTTTATAATATTCTTTGTTTTTCTTAAAAGATTAAATCTACCTTGATGCATATACATCCATTCACGTCTATTTATATTAGAAAGCTTAGGAAGCTTTGAATAACATATTTCAAATGGATGACAGTAATAAATATAAGAATCAGTTTTTCTTAAGAATTTTAATATATAATATTTCATTACAAACCAAGGTACTAGTCTTATATATCCACCACCAGATATAGGCATATGACCTGAATAAGCTTTAACTTTTGCTAAAGAGAACTCATAAAAATTATCTTTTTCATGTACTAGATTTAAGCATTTATTGTAATTACTTAAATCTATTCCACCGCTTTTTAATGCTAAATGAAATGATAAGTTAGAAGAATCATAAATGAATCCTTCTTTTTTTAGCATTTCAATTCTTTTTTCATTAATACCAAACATAGGTGCTCTATATCCTATTATTTTGGTATTAAATTTTTCTTCTAATATTTTTTTGCCTTCTCTTATAGATAATATAAATTCTTCATCAGTCATATCCATAGGAGATTTATGATTAAGACCGTGTAATGCAATTTCATGGCCTCTTTTTAAAGCTTCTTTTAATATTCCTTCACATTTATTAAGACTAGATATAACAACAAATAGAGTTGCTTTAATATTATATTTTTCTAATAAATCTAAGTAATATCTTAAATTTTCTTCTAAAGAGTATTTTTGATTATATTGATTACCTTTTTGATATAAAGCAAGTGAATCATATAACGACTCTACATCCATAGTAAAGAACGCAGTCTTATGCATGAGTGCCTCTTAAGAATTCTATTATTTCATTATCATATTTTTCTTGATTATTAATTCTTATATGTGAGTGTGCACCTTTATCAAACCATACTAGCTTTTTATTAGGTGAATTAGTCATTTTATCAAATGTTTCTTGAGCTTTTTTAGGAATTGAGAACTTATCAATTTTAGAATGAAGCATTAATACAGGAATTTTAATAGAAGAAGCTCTATTATATGGAGTAAGCTTTAAAGCACTAACT
The DNA here is from genome assembly GCA_902783745.1 of uncultured Erysipelotrichaceae bacterium. Classification (GTDB taxonomy): domain Bacteria; phylum Bacillota_I; class Bacilli_A; order Acholeplasmatales; family Anaeroplasmataceae; genus Anaeroplasma. The sequence goes on along the minus strand of CACZRY010000206.1, from coordinate 6,743 downwards.
CCTGCATCCTTAGATACCTTATGTAATATAAATTCAGCACAAGGGAACGCTTGATGTCCTGTGTCTTTAATATGTTTTACAAGTGTTGATTTGAAATCTTTATAAAGACCATCTGTTGTAAGTGATTTAACATATGATGGACATGATGGATCAGTTACTGCATATACTAATGTTGCAGAACCGATGCATATACCATGTAATACTATTTCTTTCATGTTAAGCTCATCATGAAGTAAATTAATCCATTTTAATACATCCTTGTATTCTTTTAATCCAATGTGATTTATTTTGCCATCACTATCGCCATGAGCTCTTGATTCAATAGAACAAATATTATATCCAGCTTTTATATATGGTTCAGCATAGAATAATGCATAAAGGCTACATTCCGCTCTTCCTGCACATAATAATACTGTTTTATCAAAGCCAAAATCAAAATAGTCTGCATATAAATTTAGACCATCATTAACTAAATGTAGTTTTTGATGTTTATCCTTGTTTTCATCAAAGAATTTTAAGCTATAATTGAACATTATAACCTGTTCTTCATTTGTAGTATCACTACATTCTCTTGCCCATTTTTCTTTGTTTATTCTAACAAATTGTTTTACATAAACCTTCTTTGATACCTTATATGGAATAATAATTCCTGGCGCAATAGCCGCACTTATAAGTATAAGTGCACCTACAATAATTAAAGTAATAATTAATGGATTCATATGTAATCTCCTTTAAAAAAATCACATTAATATTAACAAATTTTATAACTTTTTTCAATGTTATTTATATTTGATATATAAATAGTCGATGTGATATAATTATCTTATAAAGGTGTTTTTATGGAAGAGACAAGAATTAATTTAGCAATTGTAATTCCGGCATATGAACCGGATGAAAAATTAATAGGGTTAATAAATGATTTAAATAATGAGTTGAATGATTTTACAATTGTTGTTGTAAATGATGGCTCAATAAAAGAAGAATCAAAGAAGATATTCGATGAAGTTAAGGATATGAAGAATTGTCATCTTATCTCATATGATAAGAATATGGGAAAAGGTTACGCTTTAAAAGAAGCTTTTAAATATATTAAATCATTAGAACAAAAATACATTATTGTTACTGCAGATTCTGATGGTCAACACCATCCTAAGGATATTAAGAAGGTATATGATTTTTATTTAAAGAATCAAGGTATGCTTGTTTTGGGAAGTCGTAAGTTTGAAGGAGATGTTCCTAAGAAATCTAAATTCGGTAATAATGTTTCAAGAGCGTTAACAAGAATTGTATTTTCTGAAAGAATTTATGATACTCAAACAGGACTTCGTGCGTTCTCAAGTGATTTAATTGATTTTATGTTATCAATTAAAGGCGAAAGATATGAATATGAAATTAACATGATTTCAGAAACAATTCGTGCAGCTATTCCTATTAGAGAGGTTGCAATAAAGACTATATATATTAACGAAAACAAAGGTACACATTTCCGTCCTGTAAAGGATTTTTTAAGAATTACATCATGTCAAATTAAATATTTAATACCTATTTTATTATGTTTAATAGTAAATAGTATTGCGTTCGCATTACTAAGGTTTTTCTTTTATAAATATTTAGGTATTGATGGTGTATATTTAGTATTTGTTACCTTAGTTTCAGGCTTTTTTACTGTCCTTACAGGATTAATAGTAGATGGACTTGGAATATGTTTTGGTAATAGGTATATATTAAAACGAAAGGATCTATTAGCAAATTATATAATTAGATTCTTAATTATAGTTGTTATGGATATTATATTTGTTGAATTATTCGCAAGAGTGTTTAATTTTGAACAAGCATATATTCCTTTAGCAAAGATATTAAGCAATTTATGCTTAGCTATTATTACAGTTACTCTAAATGTAGTATTCTGCCATAAATCTAAGCTTTATGAAGGAGAAGAATAATGGCAACTTTATTTGTTGTAGGTGATTCTACATTATCATCATTTAATGATTCAAATTATTATTATCCAAGATTTGGATATGGTACAAAGTTAAATGAATATTTTAATATTAATGTTTGTAATTTAGCTTTATCTGGTCGTTCATCTAAATCATTTTTAAAGGATGATAATTATAGAATTTTAAAAGAAAATATAAAAGAAGGAGATATCCTTCTTATTGGATTTGGTCATAATGATGAAAAATATGATGATCCAATGCGTTTTACTGACGCTAGATTAGATTATACTGATGAGAAATCATTTGGATATTATCTAAATGAATATTATATTAAGCTTGCAAGAAGTGTTTCTGCAACACCTATTCTTGCAACACCTATAGTAAGAATTACTCCTGATTCATATACTGGTAAGGCTATACATGATACAGAATATGGCAATTATCAGAAATATGTATTAGATTTAGGATTAAAGCTTGGTGTTGAAGTCCTAGACTTAACTAAAGAAACATTAGAATTTGCGTTAAAAGTTGGATATGATAAGATGATTTATTATCATGCAATTACTAATGGAGTTAAGGATAAAAATGGTAATATATTACCTGATATTAAAGCAGTTGACCAAACACATTTATCTATGCTTGGTGCAAAGCATGTATCATATATAATTGCATCTTTAGTAAAAGATTCAGGATCAGTATTAGCAAAATATCTTAAGGATATAGAACTTATTGAACCTACTATTGAAAAAGATTTAGTAATGAATCCTTTATTTAAGATAAGAGAATATAAGACACCTGATCTTAATAATTACATTCCAAAAGCACATTTCAAATGCAATAATGGTTATTATGGTACAGCATTTGGTGAATGTGAAATATCACCAATAAAAGAAAATTCAAGCTACAATGCTTATATGGATGATAATGGATGTATGATTATTGGTAATAAAACTCCATATGGTAAAATTAATGCATCAAAGGATGTAATGTCTTTCTTATTTAAGCAAGTATCTGTCAAGAAGAACTTCAAAATGAAAGGTGATATAGAAGTAACATATCTAGACCCATCAGCACAACAAGCTTTTGGATTAATGCTAAGAGATGATTGTTATATAAACCAAGTGGAAAATGATGTTACAATCGCAACACCTTATATCGCAACAGGATTATGTACTGCAAATGATATCACATATATTAATTTTTATCGTAAATCATCTACAGTAATTAATTTTACTAATGATTCATTCCTAGGATACCCTAAGAATGGTATGAAAATTACATGTGAAATTGAAAGATTAGGACAAGCTGTAAATATTAAAACAATAATTGATGGAAAAGAATATGTCCTAAATTTAGTAGATTTTGATCTTACATCAATTGATAAAGATTTCTTATACTGTGGATTTTATGCAGTAAAAGGAGTAATGATTAAAGTAACAAATTATGAATTTATGATGTTAGGAGATGCCATTCAAGCATAATGGATGTTATATCAATTACTGCATATAAAACTAAAGATGGTATAGTATTTAAAAATGAAAGGATAGATATTCCATATAAGAATGAATTAAAGGAATATCTATCCTTCCTTTTGAATGATAAGGATTTTTTATCATATGATAATAAGATATTTAAAATATCATATGTTAAATTAAAGGATTATTCTCTTATTGTTAATGTATTACCAAAAGGGTTATCTATTGATGGTGATATGGAATATTTTTGTAATATCATTGATAATACAAATTATACTATTAATCCTTTTTATTTAATTGGTTCTAATATATTTACTAATGAAGATATAAATACGTTTATAACAGATGATATAATATCTAATTACTTTACTGATAATTATATTATTCCTTTTAATACATTATTACAATTAATCTTAGATTATAAGGATACAAATAAAACAATTGTATTTACTGATAAATTAGATAATATTCCATTTTGGTTTCATATGATTGCGTTAATAATACCAGAATATGATATTAAAGATATTACATTCTCATATGGTGGAGATATTAATAATATTTCTTCATATTCTAAAATAATATATCAAGGAAGCTTTGATGTTAAACCATCTGAAGATATATTATATGTAGATTTTATTAATAATATAATGCCAGATACATATATATCTAATTATGTAAAGACATTAACTGATAAAATAAGAAGATCATTAAGTGAAGCATTAGAATTTAGAACACTTGTTGAAAAGCTAAGCCTAAAATATAATATCCCACTTGATAGAGCATTAAATCTATATTATTTTAAAAATATAGAGCTTAATAAAATTGCATCCTCTAAAGATATGTCATACGCAATAATGGATTCAAAAGAGGAATGTGATAATGTAGTTATATCTAAACAATTATATGTTTCTATGAAAAAATATAATATAGATTTAGATATATTGCCTATATTTAAATATGTATATAAATATACAGATATATCTCATGATTATATTATTGAAGCTTATTTTCATAATTTATATAGATTTGGTATTGATATTAATGGTGAGGTATTAACTACATTTGATAAAATTATATCAACTATTCCATTTGATGTAATAGAATATAATTTTTATTTAAAAAGACATAATAAATTTGATGAAAAAGTATTAGATTTTAAATTTCCTTTCTCTTTAGGTTATTTATTATTAGATTCTATATTAAGGGATAATAAATATAATAATATATCACTTGTACCTAATAAAGATATAGAATACATGTTAAAGGAATTAATTATAGATAGTGATAAGGTTAATTTAAATAAGTTTTTATCTTTAATTAATAATTATAATTCATATGCTAAAAAAAGAATTATATATAAAGTATTAAATGATATGATTGTATCTGATCATAGAATTGTTGATAGAATTACAATAGATTTTACCCTAGATTTAATAGAAGAAATGGATGAAAGAGATTCTATTGAAATATTATATAAGGCATTTAGAATAATTATTAGTCAAAATGAATTATATAAAGCATATGCAATACATGAATCAAAGAATGAAATATTCTATTTAAAATTAAGAGGCTTAATTGAAAATGATAATAGATTTAAGGGATTCTTATCTCATACAGATTCTAAAAAGTATTCTATGACTGAAGATAATAGTATATCTTTTTTAGATGAAATATATAATGTTTATTATTCTAATCCATTGAATAATGATGATTATGTATTTAAGGATAAGTTATTTTCTTATATAGATAGCATGACATCTAATGAATTAAAGGTTAAAGCTTTAATAGAATGTTATAATAGATATTTTAAGGGTAGGAGCTTAGCATTTAAGTCTAATAAGGATTGTATAAGAAGAATTAGTCAGGAATTATATAAATATCCTTATGAATTATTTATAAATGATTCTTATTGTTATAAAGAATTAGTATCTATTGCGAATGACTTAAAGAAGGATGAAGAATACGCAATGGTTATTTTTAATCTTGTAACTTTAGGTTTAAAAATAAAAAAGAGCTTAGATGATGATATATATAGAAAAGAATTTTTTAGTAAGTATTTAGAAAAATCTTTTGATATAGATTATAGATATAAGGATTTTTTTAGTAATGCATATATTAAATATTTATTTGATTCTATAAACTTATATATTATAAATAATGATGATATAGATAGTATTGTTTTAATGTTCCATAATGTGTTTAATAATATTATAAATAATGATGTTGTTAAGTCATATATGGTATCTTATTATAAGGATAATAGTGATAAAAAATATATGTTTTTGTTTTCATATGTAGCACTATATTCTAATAATAATTATAGATATGTATTTAATGAATCAATTAAATATTATAATAATAAGACATTAAAAGAATTCATACTTGCAATTAGTTATTATAATATTGATGATAAGAGTAAAAGTAGATATAAAACATATATAGTAGAATTACTTATATCAAGAAGTAATAAAATTATTGGATTATATTATAAATTGAAATATAAAAAATATTTAAGATAGTAAAATAAATAAGCGTTTTCGTAAAACGATTTCAAAAATAAGGAATAAGCTTTATTTTTTGATTTTAAGCGCTATCTTTTATATTGACATTCTTGTTTATATTGTTGTATAATTCATATTAGATAAATTGTGTTTTATATGGGATAAATATTTAAACATAATTTTATATTTTTGAAATGCTTAGGTTACAGGAGGAAGTATTTTATGGGTTTAGCTAAAGGATTTCGTATACTAAATTTGGTTTTACTAATAGCAGCAGCTGTACTTATGCTTATTACACCACTTTATTATGATGTTCAGCGTATCGTTTTAACTGTTAGGGAAGGCGATACATATAAGACAACTGATGACTTATCTTCAATCGATACTATCGCAGCATATGATATTGATTATACATTAAGAACATTAGATGGTGAATATGCAAAGATTGATAGTGTTACTAAGGAAACAAGAGATGGTTCTTGGACTACTACTATTAACGGCGAAGAAAGAGTAGAAGAATATAAAGGTGCTACTTTTTATGTAGTAGATGCTACAGTATATAGTAAAGATAATGCAGCAACTGGTGTTGTATATCATTTTGAATTAAACGATAAGGACTACCAAATTCTTGGTGGTATTGCTAAAGATGATGTATTCTATTTAGGTATTAAGTCAGTTTCTTCATCAATTAAAACAGAAGATGTTGGTGAAAATATTTCTAAGTATGATGCTCGTGATGAATTAATTAGATACAATGTTGTTACAGGTGCTAATGCATTATTCTCAAATGATAATAATGGTACAACAAATTCATTTGTTTTCTTATT
>CACZRY010000205.1 GCA_902783745.1 uncultured Erysipelotrichaceae bacterium | reverse complement strand
GATGAATATATTCAATATGGAAGAAGAATTAAGCAATATGTTTGTGATACATCTTTATTATTAAATGATGAAATTGAATCTGGTAAAAAGGTTCTATTTGAAGGTGCACAAGGTGTAATGTTATGTATTGATCATGGTACATATCCTTATGTAACATCATCATCACCAACTGCATCATCAGTACCACTAAATGCTGGTATTGCACCTAGATATATTGATACTGTATTAGGTATTTGCAAGGCTTATAATACAAGAGTAGGTGAAGGTCCATTCCCAACTGAAATTGAAGGCGATTTAGCAAATTATATTCGTGAACGTGGTCATGAATATGGTACAGTTACAAAGCGTCCAAGAAGAGTGGGTTACTTAGACTGTGTTGCATTAAATCATGCAAGAAGAGTATCTGGTATTAACTATTTATCATTAATGTTATTTGATGTATTAAGTGGATTAAAGACATTAAAGATTTGTTATGCATATGAATTAGATGGTAAGGAAATTAATTATGTTCCTGCAACTATTTCTGAACTTGAAAGAGTAAAACCTTTATTTGTAGAATTACCTGGATTTGATGAAGATATTACTAATGTATCATCTTTTGATGAATTACCAGAAAATGCTAAGGCATACATTAGAAAGGTTGAAGAATTAACTAAGACTAAGGTTGCAATGTTCTCTGTTGGACCAGACCGTAAGCAAACAATTAAGCTAGTTGATTTATTTAATGTATCATCTAAGTAATTAATGGAAAATCTATTAATATCTGCATGCTTTTTAGGATATAACGTAAAATATAATGGCTTAAATAATTATAAAAGCTTTGTTTTAGAATTAAAAAAGAAATATAATTTAATACCTATTTGTCCTGAAGTATCTTCTGGATTATCTATTCCAAGAAATCCCTCTGAAATTTTAGGAGATAAGGTTTTAACAAGCGATCATAAAGATGTAACAGAATACTTTAATAATGGTGCTTTAAAAGCTTTAAATAAATGTCTTAAGTATAAATGTATGAAAGCTTTATTAAAAGAATCTAGTCCATCTTGTGGCGTTAATATGATTTATGATGGTACATTTAATTCCTGTAAGATAGATGGAATTGGTTTTACTGCAAAAATGTTAAAAGAAAATGGTATTAAGCTATATACTGAAAATGATATAGAAGAATTATTAAAATGACACTTTGTAGGTGTCATTTTTTTATCGCTTTCTAATAATATTGAAAAATAAATATATGTGTGATAACATAATTATCGAATGCCGCGTAAATATTTTTTGGGAGTATAAAAATGGAGATATTATGTTAGAAATTAAAAATTTATCAAAAAGCTATGATGGAAAAAATTATGCTTGTAAGGATGTTTCTATAACTATTAATGATGGAGACATTTATGGATTTATAGGACCTAATGGTGCTGGTAAATCTACAACAATTAAGGCTGTATGTGGAATACATTCTTTTGAAGGAGAAGTTTTATTTGATGGTAAATCAATTACAAATGATATGATTGAATTCAAAAGAAACATTGCATACATTCCAGATAACCCAGTATTATATGAACATTTAACAGGAATTGAATATGTTAATTTCATTTTAAATATCTATGATGTTAAAGAAGATATGAGAGATGAAATTAAAAGACTTGCTAAAATGTTTTCTATAGAAGATAGATTAGAAGAACCAATTAAAGGCTATTCTCATGGTATGAAGCAAAAGATTTCTATTATTGCAGCATTAGCTCATAAGCCTAAGCTTTTAATTCTAGATGAACCATTTGTAGGATTAGATCCAAAGGCTACATTTGAATTAAAAGAAGAATTGAAGAATTTATGTAAGGATGGTTCTATGGTTTTCTTTTCTTCACACGTATTAGATGTTGTTGAAAAATTCTGTAATAAAATTGCAATAATTAAGCATGGACTTATAGTAGAATCTGGAGATACTTTAGAAATAAAGGGTGAAGGCTCATTAGAAGATAAATTTATGGAGATATTTGATAATGAGTAATTTAGGACAGCTATTAAAAGTTTCTTTAAGAGAGTCATTAGATTTAAGAAAAAACAAAAAGAAAAGTGACAAACAAAAAGGTATGGCATTTACAGCATATATTGTACTAATTGGTATAGTATTTACTATAATATCATTCTTTTATAATTATGTTTATATGGTTCAATTCAAATTATCCCCTGAATATGAATCTAAGATATATTTATTTACTTTAGTTGTGTTTGGCTTTTCAATGTTATTGACATTTACTACATCAATGTCAAGAATGCAATCAGTGTTTGTTGGTAAAGATTATGAATTATTAGCATCATTACCAATAAGAAAAAGAGATATTATATTATCAAAAATATTTACTTTATATCTTGTTGAATTGTTTTATTCTTTATTACTATTAGTTCCAAATGGTATACTTGCCTTTATTATGACTTTAGATTTTAAATTCTTGTTAGTCATAGTATTAGCATTTGTTTCACCTGCATATTCAATGCTTGTAGCATTATTAGTTACTGCGTTAATTAATACTTTAATTAGGAATAAAAAAGTAAGAGATATAATAAGTGGTTTTAGTATATTATTATTCTTTATAGCGATTATTGTGTTATCTATATCAATTGGATTTGCAACTGGATCACAAGCAGAAGAAACAAGTCAACAAGCAAAAATATTTGCGGAACTTGGTTTGAAATTAAGATATATTAATCCATCTTTATTCTTTGTTGAGATGGGTTTAAATGATAATATTTTATGGCTTTTATTATATATAGCATCTAATTTAATATTACTAGTATTTGTATTATCTATAGTTTGTGTATTCTATAATAGAATTCATCAAAATATGAATGCTATATCTAAGAGTAGTAAGATTAAATCAAAATATAAGATTAGAAG
>CACZRY010000204.1 GCA_902783745.1 uncultured Erysipelotrichaceae bacterium | reverse complement strand
AGTAATGGTGATATAGTTTGCGTTAAGGTATTAAATGATACAGGAAGAAAAGTATTATTTGATGATACTGTAGTAAGAGTATCAGATAATTATAGACTTGCGATGCATATAGATACTGATGAGGCTAATGCGGCCGCATTAGGTACAGTTAAGGGTATCGTTAAGGGTGAAATAGTAAAATAAGAAGCTGTGAAAGAACCTAACTTTTAAAAAGTAGGTTTTCACAGCTTTTTTAGTATACGAAAAAAGGCAGATGGATTACCAGCCCGTTCTGCCTTAGTAGCTTCTATGAATAAACTATTAAGAATAGTTCATTCACTATGTAAAAATGGTTGTATATTTAAATAACCATCTACATTATACCATATAATTTTTAAAAATGCCTCTTTTTGAGGCTTTTTTGTCTTGTTTTTAATAATATACGTTAATTAATATGGAAAATTATTAAATTAATACTTGATTTTTCTTATCTAATTTCTATGCTTAAAAAACAAAAAACGCTCGGGGAATCGAACCAGGAGCCGCCTTTATAGTAGAATAGTGTTCTTTAACTCCTTCAATTCTTTAATTAATTCATATATCCATTTATCAACAGATTTAACTTGTGTTAATGCATCATTAATTATTTCATCATCCACATTGCTTGCTAATATCTTTTTAGCTTTGTCATCAAAGTTTTCATTTCCATAATAGTTTATTGCTTGAATTAAATATTGAACCATCCTTCAAATTTTCAATTCTATATTCCACTTCTTTAGATATCATAACACCACCGACTTTGTCCCTTTTATTATATAATTTTAGGGACAGAATGCAAATAATTTAATTCATAAAAATCAGAAAAAATGTGAATAATAAACTATATTTGAGATGTTGAAATAATTCTAAACTCATAATAAAAAATCCCCAACAATATAAGGGGGTGGATACCTCTATTAAAATATGAGGGGATAAAAGGCACTAGTTCGAATACGAGTTAGTGCCTTTGCTTATGTCCAGATTTACATTTTTATAGTCCTCTTGCTTCTAATTCTTCATCAAGTTTATTAACAATGCTTTTTTATACTTCCCTTAACTAGATAGGTTTTGGGGAGAGGTTTTAAAAAACTATTTTTATTTATAAATAGTAATAAAATGATAAAAGATTTGAACTAGAAAGCTTGATATAAATTACTAAGTTTTTTACAACTCATTCTATTTTACCCATTCTTCTATTTCTTTTTTATCTAATTCATACTTAAAATTAATATCATTAATTTCATCATAAAATTCTATATAATAGCTTAATAAATACATTCTATTACCTATACCATTACCATATAGCTTATCACCTATAATAGGATGTCCTAAATATTTAGAATGACATCTAATTTGATGTGTACGGCCTGTTTCAAGTTCAAATTCTACTAAGCTTTTATTATCAAATTCTTTAATTACTTTGTAATTAGATATCGCAATTTTACCATTAATTTTATCATCTGTAATTTCTCTTAAGCCAGTTTCATCTGATTTTTTTATATAGTTTTCTATTCTTCCACTTTTAATATCTAATATACCATCAAGTAAAGCTAAATATCTTCTTTTTATATGTAGATGTACAGGTGACATTTTTGATGCGGCAAATCTATTTTTTGCGACTAAGCATAATCCTTCTGTATCTTGATCTAATCTATTTAGAATTGATACTTCAAGTGATAAATTATTTTCTTTTAAATAATATAATACCTCTTGGTATAGGCTTTTAGGCTCACTTTTTTTAGGGATTGATAATAATCCTCTTCTTTTATAACAAACTATATAATCTTTATTTTCATATCTTATATCTAATTTTGATTCGTATAAATCCCATTCAATTACATTTTCTCTATCATAATTAAATGAAATAATATCTCCTTTTTCTACCATCTTATATCCAGGATATTCAATTCCATTTCTAAAAAACACGCATTTATGGGCTTTTATATTCTTATAAAACCTTTTTGAAACGTGTTTTTTTAATTCTTCTGTTAAAATGTCTGAATTAGTAGATACAAATTTATATTCCATAGCTATATTCTATCATATTTTAATATTTATATATTAAAAAACATTATAAAATTTGATATAATAATATTAACAAGGGAAAGAATTTAAAATAACGAGGTGTTTAATATGGCTGATATTATTCAAGAAGCCCAAAGATGTCTTAAGTGTAAAAAACCTATGTGTAAGGAAGGATGTCCTGTTAGAACAGAAATTCCTGTAGTTATGCAAATGTTTTTAGACGGAAAAATAGATGAGGCTGGAGAAAAGTTATTTGGAAACAATCCATTAACTGCGATGTGTTCATTAATATGTCCACATGAAAAGAATTGTATGGGACATTGTGTTCTTAATAGAAAGGGAGCTCCTATTAAATTCTATGAAGTCGAACAATATATTTCTTCTTTCTATTTAGAGAAAGCTAGATTAAATAGGCAAAAATCAAATGGATTAAGAGTTGGTATTATTGGTGCTGGTCCTGCAGGATTAACTATCGCAATAACACTAGCTAAAAGAGGATATGAGGTTACAGTAATAGATTCTAAGGATCAAATTGGTGGAGTTTTAAGATATGGTATTCCTGCATTCAGATTACCTAAAACATTACTTGATAAGCTACAATCAAGAATGGAGGAATTAGGTATTATGTTCCGTCCTAATACATTAATTGGACCTACTATTACAATTGATGATATGTTTGAAGATGGATATCAAGCAATATTTATTGGTACAGGTGTATGGAAGCCTAATAAATTAAGAATTCCTGGCGAAACATTAGGTAATGTACATTTCGCAATTGATTACCTAAAGAATCCTGATTCATATACTCAGCTTGGTAAAAAGGTTTTAATTATTGGTGCAGGTAATGTTGCGATGGACGCTGCAAGAACTATTCTAAGAAAGACTTCCGCAGAAGTTGATTTAATCTTCTTCCGTGGTCCTGAAGAGGTTACTGCGTTAAAGGAAGAATTAGATTTATCAATCATTGATGGTGCAAAAATGCGTTATTATCTATCTACTCAAAGAATTGAGGTTGACGGTATTATTGTTGCGCCTGTAATTGAAAAAGTTGATGAAGATGGTAATAAAACATATTATGATGATATTGAACACGAATATAAGATTCCATGTGATTCTGTAATCATTGCGATTGGACAAGGTGCTCAATCAAATATCGTTAAAAATACAAAAGAACTTGATACAAATGCTAAGGGATTAATTGTTTCAACTGAAAAAGGTCAAACATCTCGTCCTGGTGTATTTGCTGCAGGTGACGTAGTATCTGGTGCTAAAACAGTTGTACAAGCTGTTGCTGCATCTAAGATGGTTGCTGACGAAATGGATAATTATATCAGAAAGAAAAATAATCTTCCTTCTTTAGAAGAGGAAAGATTAGCAAATGATTGTAATAAGGCTCAATAAGAAATTCAAAAAGTAACATTATAAAATACAAAAGGAAACTATTTAACTAGTTTCCTTTTTTCATATTCTTCTCTTGTTAATAATGCTAAATCAACAATCTTATTTGCTTTATCCCAAGGCCTTTCTATTTCAATTGTTTTTAAATATTTAAAGCCAAATAATTCTGCCAAATGCTTTGATCTATAATTATCATTAAAATATCCATATAAGAAATCTTTTGCATTAAGCTTATTAAAAGCTAAATCCAGTAATAATTCTATTACTTCTTTGCCATATCCTTTACCTTGGTAATCTGTACCAAGGCAAATTCCTCTTTCTTCATAACTACCACTATCATATTCACGTATTGCACATAAGCCAATAGCTATATCACTGTCCTTTAAGGCTATATAATATGCAAAATTATTCTTTTGAAATTCCATACTTTTTTCATTTCTAATTATTGCTTCTTCAATTGTTAATGTTGGAGTATAAAGCATATATTTATATACTTCTTCATTCCCCCATACATTCTTAAGCATAGATTTATAATCATTTTCTTTAGCCTTACGTAATATTATATTTTTACCTATTAGTATATCATACATATTAATCCCCCTAAGTAATTAGAATAATTATAACACAAAAAAATAATCCCCAATAGTCAAACTAAAACTATTGGGGATATATTATTAAATTAAGCTAAAAACATTGCAACTAACAATAAAATTTCTAATACAAATCCTAAGATTCCTGCAACTAAATAGAATTTAGATGCCTTAGGCATAATTCTTTTTAATGCAGCGAAATTTAAGATTCCATATACTGGCATAAATAAAGATAATAAGAATATCGCAAGACTTGGCTTATCAATAACCTTTATATCACCTAAATTAGGGTTATATGTTGGTTTACTATCTATAACCTCACCTTCAACTACCTTTTCTTCTTTTTCTATCTTTTCTTCTTTATTTTCTTGATAGAAATAAGTTTTATTGTTTGGTTCTAAAATATTTCTTATAACTTCATTTGTAACTCTAATATCTTTTGTTAAATATTGATATGCATTGTTAACTTTTTCTAAAAGCTCTTTATTACCATTATTAGTATAGCTATCTTTTAATGCTAAATATGATAATTCAAGTTCTCTTTTAGATACTTCTCTTACTTCAAAGCCTAAAGTCATTAAGGCTTCTTTAGTTAATTTTTCATCCATCATTATCGCATAATCCCCTTTCGATAAATTATTTCATTAATGATTCTACCAAATAATTATCTAAAAATTATGTGATAAATCAATGATTTTTTTAGGAATTCTTTACAAGTTTTATGTTACCTGTCTCATTAATAGATATTTCTTTATCTAATACTAAATGCTTTAATACATCCTCAAGTCTTTGTCTCATAGGAGCAAGTAGCTTAGGATATCCCATAATATTAGTTAATGATTTAAATGCACCATCTGCAGTAATACCATTATTTTTAGAAATAATTGAATATAATCCATCAATTAATTCATCAAAATAAATATATTTAAATGGACGGTCAGGATTTAATCTTAATTTAACGTTAGTAACTCTTGTATTTAATACTATGAATCCATCTAGATATAAAATATTCTTCTTTGGTAAGTTTTTATCTACTTCTTCCTTAACATTATCTACATTCTTTTCATTTAAGATTGTTGCAATCTTCTCATATAGATAATCCTTATGGATTGGTGATTCAATCTCAATAATCTTTTCGATTAATGCTCTCATACCATTGTTTCTTAAATATCTTCTACCTGTAATTTCATCAAGTCCAATATAATTTTCGAAATCATATTGTAATAGGTCAGAATCATCATGTTCAATTAAGAATGATTTAGCTTCTTTTACATCATTAGATGTAATTACTTCAGGTTCATCATCACCATTTACTGCATGATCTAATGCTTCTTTAATTCTTATACGTTCAACCTCATTATCATCCATCCATGATGCAGTATAAACCTTGTAATATCTCCAACCTAATCTTTCTAGTAATATTTTTTCAAGTCTATATTTATCTGTTAGGTTATTTGAATATCCACCTGATTTTGCATCAGTCATAATTGCAAGTATGAACTTGCCTTTATATTTAATTGCAAGGTCAACCTTAAAAGCACTTGAACCATAATTTGTTTGTACTTCAAAATCACCTAATGCTTCAATATATTCCTTAATAGATGAAATAATTTGGTTAGATGATTCACTATAATTCTTATTAGAAACTACATTTTCAGCAAATTCTAGATAACTTCTTAATAATAATACACCTTGTGCATTTGTCTTAGTTAAGATATCAGTATATTTTACTGATGATACAACAGATACATTAAATTTTGCACGTGTAACTGCAACATTTAATCTTCTTTCACCACCCTGGTTATTTAATGGTCCAAATCTTTGATAGAATTTACCATCTTTATTATATGCATAACATATAGAGAATATAATTCTATCTCTTTCATCACCTTGTACTGTTTCAAGGTTCTTTACAAAGAATGGTTCATTTAATTCAGGGTTAAAGAACTGCTCATACTGAGGTTCTTTCTTTAATCTCTTATCAACTAATGATTGAATTAAATCAGCTTGTACATTTGAGAAGGCAACAACACCAAGTGATTCCTTTGAATGCTTAAAATGCTCAAATACCATATCACAAATATATTGTGCTTCAATTGGGTTTGTACGAGTTGCCATATCATAAATACCATTTTTAACATAATAGAAATCTACACCAAATCCCTTTTCGTGTTCCTTAGATTGTGGAACTGAAATTAAGCT
>CACZRY010000203.1 GCA_902783745.1 uncultured Erysipelotrichaceae bacterium | reverse complement strand
TTTTTCCAATATTATATAGTTGCAAGCGCTAATAGTTTAAAAATAAATAACAAAATTGGAAACGCCTATAATCCTATTCTTTTAGAATATAAAGAAATATAATTTTTCAAAAAGGAGGGATTCATAATGAATTACGAAAAGACTAAAAAGTCTTATCTTGACTATGTTAATGAAATTAATCCAATTGGATTTGAACTTAAAGCCCAAAGAGAGAAAAATGGTTTAACCTTAGCTGCAATAAGTTATGATATTATTTCTACATCTTATCTTTGTAAGGCAGAAAATAATCAAGCAGTACTTAAAGGAAAATATGTAAAGGATATTTGTAAAAGATTATCAATTGATGAAAGTAAGCTTTTATATATAAACGATTCTAAAGAGAAGATTGAAAAGGCGATACTTGCATATTTATTAGATGATGTTTCAACTTTATATGATTTAGTAAAAGAAGGTAATGGATTATTAAATTACGTATATAGATTAATAAAAATACTTTATTATTTGAAAAAAGATATGTTAAGTGATGCGACAGTTGAATTAAAGGAAATAGAAGGTTGTATTAATTCAATAAATGCTTATGATTTAAAATACATTGTGGCAGTTGCAATAGCTTATGATTTTAAAACGTCAAGATTAGATAGAGCTTATACAGGTGTTAAAGCTTTAGAGGAAATGGAACCAACAAAGCTATTAGATTTATTTAATCATTATTTATGTTTTAAAATATTTCTAATTTGGAATAATCCAAAGCTTGCAGAAATTCTTGATTATTTTAAATATAATCCTTACGCAAGATCATTATCATATTTATATGCAAAAATACAATATTACTATGAATTTTCATGTATTAAAGCTTCAAAGGATTATGAAATAGATTTATTACCTTTAAGTGATTATCCTGAGTTCGTTAGAAATTTAAGAATATTTAAAGATTATAGAAATAAGAAATTTACACATAAACCAAATTCTAAAACGCCAATATTTTTATGCTTATTATATAAGCAAGGTATCGGAGCTGATATAAAAGAGGATTTAGCTAAATTAGATGGATTAATATTAAATATTGATTATTCAAAACTTTATTTAGAATATTTGGTATTACCTGAGGAATTAAAGCTTGATTTCTTAATGCAAGAAGCAATACCTTATGTAAATAATACTAAATCTGATTATTTAAAAAGATTTTTTATGGAAGAGGCAATATCTCTTGCTGAAAAATACAAGAGATATAAACTAGTATATCAAATATATTTAAGTTTATTTAATTAGGATTATGAGAACAAAAAAATTATTATTTATATTTTTATCTATTATATTTGCTTGCTACATATTTATATTTAATGCGCACGCAGAAACATGGCAATTTAAATGGGAGAACACAACTGTAAAAGTACCTTTAGGAGAATCATTATATCTTTATTCAAGTGTTCCAAGAGCTTCATTATATAGAGATAATGTATTATTAAATGATGCTAAAATTACATATCATAGAGATGGTGATTGGCTTTATTATTTAAAGGATGTAGATACATCTAAAATTGGTACTTATAAGGTTTGGTATAAGGCTGGAGAATATGATAAATATAAGCCTGGTACATGTAATGGATACAAGGCCTTAATTACATTTGAGGTATATGATCATACTCCACCTACTATTAAGGTTGCAAAAAATGTTATAGACATTGAAAGAGGAAGCATGAAATCTAGTGCTTTAAATGATTATCTTTTATCAAATGTAATGGTATCAGATAACGATAAAACTAATTTAGATATTAGATTAAACCATTCTATAAATGTAGAAAAGGTTGGTTTATATAAATGCACTGTAAATGCAATTGATAATAGTGGGAATATTTCTGCAAAGTCATTTAGTGTAAATGTATTTTATAATGATTTACCATCTATATCATGCATAAATACTGATAACGTAATATATGTAAATATAGGAGAGTCAATAGATTTAAAGAATTATATTAATGCATATGATAGGTATGATGGGGATTTAACTGATAAAATTGAATATGATAGTATTGATACTTCATTTATAAATAAATATAAAGTAGATGTATCAGTAACTAATTCAGCAGGATTATCAAATCAAATAACAATAACTATCAATGTAATTGATGAAGTAGAACCAGAACTAACCTTAAAGTATGATAGTATAAATCTTGATTATAAAACAGATTTAAGTTTATTCGATTATTTCTTTTATGTTGATGTTAAGGATAATACTGATATAGTATGGGAAAACTTAACATATGAAACTAATTTATGTAATAATGTTGGAGTATATGATATAAAATATAACTATAGTGATGGTTTCTTTAGTGTATCTAAAACTATGAATGTTAGGATGCTTTCGTATGAAGTTCCCAAGATTATTATTGATGATATTACAATTAAGAAGAATAGTAATATAGATTTAGCAAGCTTTATAACTGTATATGATGAATCAGATCCATATGTATTAAAAACATTAAAAATTGATGATTCTAATGTTATATATGAACAAGCTGGTACATATTATGCGAAAGTATCTTGCAATAATAGTAGTGGTTTATTTAATGAAAGAAAGTTTCTAATTGTTATAGAAGATGATGCTAAAAATAACACATCTACAATAGTTATTGTTATATTATCTATTGTGATAGGATTGATCTTATTAGTTTTTGGTATAATTTCATTAATATTTTTAATAAAAAGAAAGAAACAAACTAATACAAAAGAATATCTATAAATGATATAATATTTATAGATGATTTGACCCTCAAATCAATTTGGGGGCTTTCTTTATTTAAAAGGAGTAATATTATGCGAGGATTCATATATGGTAAAACTGAATATGATATGCTTAAGAATGCTATCCATCTAGATTCGTATATAGATTTCGCAGTGTCACATTCTTATGACTTTTTAACTATTACTGACCCAAAAATGTATGCGTCATACAAGTTTTATAAGAAGTGTATATCAAATAATATTAAGCCAGTAATAGGTATCGAATATTCATATTTAGATATTGATAATTCTATTTCTAAGGTTTTAATATATGCAAAGAATAATAAAGGATATATTAAGCTTTTAAATATTGGGAAAAGAGTTAATATAGAAAATATTAATAGCCTATCTGATGTTTTAGGAGATCCTGACTTATTATATGTTTTTGTTTATTTTGATTCTTATATAGAAAGATTATTTCAAACAAGAGATTTTAATATGTTAGATGAATATTGTAATAACATATCATCAAATAATACATATTTTGGTATTTCATATACAAATAGAATTAGATTAATTAATGAAGTTATGGAATTTGAAGAATATATGACTAATAAGGGTTTTAATATTTTACCAATACATGAATCATTATATTTAAAGCCAAGTGATGAAATAGTTTATAGAAGTCTTAGATTAATTGATGGTGAAGAAAAAGTAATTGATGATTTTGATGACTATTCAATGCTTGATAATCCAAAAGATGATATAAGAATTGATAATTTTATTAATTTGATAAATTTAGATATTTATAAGGATAAAATATTACTTCCAAAATATAAAGATACTAAGGGAGTATCTAGTAAGGAATATTTAGAGGCACTATGTTATAAGGGACTTGAAAGAAGAGGACTTTATAATAAGAAATATATAGATAGACTAAATTATGAATTATCTATAATTGATAAGATGGGTTATAATGATTATTTCTTAATTGTATGGGATTTTATCTTATATTCTAAGAAGAATGATATTTTAGTTGGACCAGGAAGAGGTAGTGCTGCAGGTTCTTTAGCAACATATTGCCTAGGTATTACAGAAATAGATCCTATTAAATATAATCTATTTTTCGAAAGATTTTTAAATCCTAGTCGTGTTACAATGCCAGATATAGATACAGATTTCCCTGATAATAAGCGTGATTTAGTAATAGAACATGTAAAAGATATATATGGACTTGATCATATCTGTTATATATCTGCATATTCTAGATTCCAACAAAAAAGCTCTATTAAAGAATTATCTAAGATTTTTAAGTTAAGTCAGGAAAGAGTAGATAAAATACTAGATATGCTTTTGAATCGTGGATATGATGAGCTTTTAAATTTATATAAGGATGATAAATTAATATATTCATTTTTATATGTATTAAGAGGAATAGAGGGACTTCCTCATCATGTGACTACACATGCTGCAGGTATTATAATGTCTGATAAGGAATTAAATAATCTAATTCCTTTAGGGGAAGGATTAAATGGATTATATCAATCTTTATTTGAAGCAGTAGACTTAGAACAAATTGGATTATTAAAAATGGATTTTTTAGGTATATCTAATCTTACTATGATTAAAGATATGATGGATATGCTAAATTATACATTAAATGATTTAAGAGATATTCCACTTGATGATAAAAAGGTTTATGATATGTTTTCAAAAGGAGATACTTTAGGTATTTTCCAATTTGAATCACAAGGTATTACTAATTGCTGTATGAAACTTAAGCCAAAAAGATTTATGGATTTGGTTGCCTTAATTGCCTTATATAGACCAGGACCTATGCAATTTATTGATGATTATATTGCTCGTTCACATGGTAAAAGCTTTACATATATTCATCCTGATTTAAAGCCTATTTTAGCTGATACATATGGAATTATAGTATATCAGGAGCAAATTATGCAGATTGCAGAGAAATTTGCAGGATATAGCTTTGCAGATGCAGATAATTTAAGAAGAGCAATATCTAAAAAGAAAGAAGATAAGCTTAAAGAAGAAAAGCCTAATTTTATTGCAGGTGCAATAAAGAAGGGGTATAGTAATGAAATTGCAGAAGAAATATATGATATGATTTATAAATTTGCATCCTATGGATTTAATAAATCACATTCAGTTGCATATGCATTATTTTCATATCAAATGGCTTATTTAAAATGTAATCATTTAAATACATTTATGTCTGTTATTTTAAATAATGTAGTTAATAATAAAAAATCAACAGAATCATATATTAAATATGCAAGAATGCATGGATTAATTACATTAAAGCCTAATGTTAATGTTTCAGATATTAAATATGTTTATGAAGCTAATAGATTATTTATGCCTTTAGTTTGTGTTTTTTCTATTGGCTTAAATCAAGCAACAAACATTATAGAAGAAAGAAATAAAAATGGTATTTTTAAAAGTTATGATGATTTTAAAAGTAGATGTCATTTTTTATCAGATTCAAATATAGTTTCTTTAATATATTCAGGTGCACTTGATATATTTGGTATGACTAAAAAGAGAATGATTTATAGATCTAATAATGATGATTCTATAATGATGAAATATATTAATGTTTCAGTAGATGATACAACTGAGTTTGATTTTGATACATTAAGAGAAAATGAATTAAAGTATTTAGGATTTAATTTAGAATATGATATATTTAATGGTATCGATAAGCTTTTAAAGATTTATAGATGTAATAATTATAATGATGTTTTATATAATAAGCAGGTAAAAATAATTGGTTATTTTAATAGGATTAAATCAATAAGAACAAAGAATAATGAGAATATGGTTGTATTAGATTTAATATTACCAGATATTATTTATAAGGCTGTAATATTCCCTAAAACTTTATCATCAATTAATATAAAGCTTGAAAGTGAAAGATTATATATAATAGATGGTAGGCTTACAAAAGATAATAGGGGTCTTGATTCATTTAATATTAATAATATAATTACAATTCCTAAGTTTCAAAACTAGCCTATTCTATTGAAAATAAGTGAAAATTACTTTATAATATAAATTATAGAGTATTTCGTTTCATGAGGAGGTTATAATATGGGATTAGTGAACGTAAAAGACATGATGGCACAGGCCCAAAAAGGACATTATGCGGTAGGTGCTTTTAATATTAATAATTTGGAATGGACAAAGGCAATCTTAGAAACAGCACAGGAATTAAAATCACCTGTAATTGTTGAAGTATCTGAGGGAGCTAATAAGTATATGACAGGATATAATACTGTTGCAGCTATGGTTAAGGCTATGATTAAGGATATGGGAATTACAGTACCTGTTGCCCTACATCTAGATCATGGAACTTATGAAGGTGCAAAGGCTTGTATTGAAGCTGGATATACATCAGTTATGTTTGATGGCTCTCATTTGCCATTTGATGAAAACATTAAAAAAACTAAAGAAATTGTTTCATTAGCACATTCAAAGGGAGTTACTGTTGAAGCAGAGGTTGGCGCAATCGGTGGAGAAGAAGATGGCGTTAAAGGTAGAGGAGAGGTTGCAGATCCTAAGGAATGTAAAATTATTGCAGATTTAGGAATTGATATGCTTGCGGCTGGTATTGGAAATATCCATGGACCATATCCAGCAAATTGGCAAGGATTAGATTTTGACACTTTAAAAAAGATTAAAGATATTGTAGGGGATAAGCCATTAGTATTACATGGTGGTACAGGTATTCCTGAAGAACAGGTTAAGAAGGCTATTTCACTTGGTGTTTGCAAGGTTAATGTAAATACTGAATGTCAGCAATATTTCACAGAAGCTACAAGAAAATATTTTGAAGCTGGTAAGGATAAAGAAAAGAAGGGCTATGACCCAAGAAATGTTTTAAAGCCAGGCTTCTTAGGTATTAAAGAAATCGTTAAGATTAAAATGGAAATGTTTGGCTCTGTTGGTAAAGCAGAATAATTTTAATAAGAGGGCACATGCCCTCTTGTTTTAATAATTACTATTTATATTTTTAATAAAAATTGGTATTATATTAATGTATAAAAAATATTAAAGGAGATTTAAAAATGAAAATTGCATTAATTAATGAAAATTCACAAGCAGGTAAAAATGAAATAATTTATAACACTTTATCTATGGTTGCAAAAAAGCATGGCCATGAGGTTTTTAATTATGGTATGAAGAATGCAGAAGATAAGTCTTTAACATATGTACAAAATGGTCTTTTAGCATCTATTTTATTAACAAGCGGTGCATGTGATTTTGTTGTAACAGGATGTGGTACAGGTGAGGGTGCATTATTAGCATTAAACTCATTCCCTAACGTATTATGTGGTTATGTTGTTGAACCATCAGATGCATATCTATTTACACAAATTAACGCAGGTAACGCAATCGCAATGCCTTTCGCAAAGGGATTCGGTTGGGGTGCTGAATTAAACTTAGAAAATGTATTTGAACAATTATTCAAGGCTCCATTTGGTGGAGGATATCCAAAGGAAAGAGTTATTCCTGAACAAAGAAATAAGAAAATCTTAGATGGTATTAAGGAAAAGACATATCGTCCATTAATTGATATCTTAAATGACATTGATAAGGATTTCTTATTAGAAACAGTAGATCGTCCTACATTCCGTGATTTATTCTTCAAGAATGCTAAGGATGAAGCTTTAATTAACTATTTCAAGAATTTATTAAAGTAATATGAATCCAGTTAAAAATAAAGGAAGCTTTATATATAGATTTGCGTTATCATATTTAGTGCTTCCTATGTTACCTGTAACATTAATATTAATGATATTATTGTTAATATCTTTAATTGTTAGAGGATTTAAGGAAGAGCATGTATTATCTTTAATAATTACATTTATTTTATTAAATGTGATATGGTTTTTATTATTATTAATTTTTGGTGCAATAATAAAAAAGCTTTTCTATTATATAAAGAAAGGTGATAAGATTATAATTGCATCATTTCCAATCGGAAAAGAAAAAGAAATTAATTATGATGAAATTAAATCTATTACTACAAATAAAAGATTATTTGTATATAAGCTTAAGATAAAAGCAAATAAGAATGCAGTATTATTATTTGCAAAAAAAGAAGATCTTGATACATTCTTAGATGAATCTAATTTAAGTAATTATATTACAAAATAAAATGAATTATCCCATAAGCAAATTTAAATGCTTGTGGGATTTTTTTGTTTTATTATATATAATAATATTAAAATAGCTAAGAAAGTAAAGTGAAAAATATGAAATTATTATTTGAAATGGATAAAAAGAATTATGATAATGATGGTAAAGCTTTTATAAGACCATCTGCTAGAGCAATTATTATTAAAGATAAAAAAATATATATGGTACATAGCTTAGTTTATGATTATTATAAATTCCCTGGTGGTGGAATAGAAAAAGATGAATCTAATATAGATGCATTAATAAGAGAAACTAAAGAAGAAGCTGGACTTATAGTAATTAAAGATTCTATAAAAGAATATGGATATGTAAATAGAATTAAAAAAGCAAAAGATCCTTCCTATTCTAAATTTATTCAAGAGAATTATTATTATTTTTGTGATGTTAAAGATACAAAAATAGAACAACAATTAGATGATTATGAAGATTATGAGAAATTCACTTTAGAGCTTATAGATCCTAAAGTTGTTATTAATATAAATAGAAACAAAGATCATGGACCTAAAGATTTAGATATGATAGAACGTGAAGCTAAAGTCTTAGAATTATTAATTAATGATGGTTATTTTAATTAGATTAATATATATAAATAGTTTTAGCTTTTAAAAATACAATTAATACGATAGATCAGATAAAATTAAATCTGGTCTTTTTTAACTTTTACAAAACTTTAACATATTATTAATTTTTCTTTAATATTTGAATTCTATAATGAGGCTGTAAATGAAAGTGAGGAAATTATTATGGAAGAATTATATTTAGTAACAGGTGCAGC
>CACZRY010000202.1 GCA_902783745.1 uncultured Erysipelotrichaceae bacterium | reverse complement strand
CATAATGAATGCGTAATTCCTTCAAATGAATCCTGTAATGGGTGTGCAAAATCATACATAGGGAAAATACACCACTTAGTACCCTGTCTATGATGATTTATATGTAAAATTCTATACATTACTGGGTCACGCATGTTAATGTTTGGAGATGACATATCAATTTTAGCACGTAATGTTTTTTCTCCATCTTTATATTTTCCTTCTCTCATTTCTTCAAATAAACGAAGGTTTTCTTCAACTGTTCTATCTCTATATGGAGAATTCTTACCAGGTTCACTTAATGTACCACGATATTTAGAAATTTCTTCTTGAGATAAATCATCAACATATGCAAGTCCCTTCTTAATTAAAAGTACTGCCTTTTCATATGTTTTTTCGAAATAATCAGAACCATAAAAAATATTCTTTGGAGTATATCCTAACCAAGCTAAATCCTCAATTATACCAGAAACGAATTCCTTATCCTCTTTAGCTGGGTTTGTATCATCAAATCTTAAATTTGTATATCCACCAAAAGATTTAGCAAGTTCAAAATTTGTAACAATTGCTCTCGCATGACCAATGTGTAGATATGCATTTGGTTCAGGTGGGAATCTTGTAATTATTTCCTTTACTAAACCATTATCTAGGTCTTCTTGCATTTTAGTTTTAATAAAATTATTAATCTCTGCCATAATAATAATCACCCTTTTTAAAATATATGCTAGTATTATACTACAAATGTAAAAAAATCTCTACTATTAGAACTAATAAAATTGTTTTCAAAATATAAAAAGAAAAAACGGGCTGTGAAAAAACCTAACTTTTAAAAATTAGGGTTTCACAGCCTATATTTCTATTAATTATTTTTCTTATAAATATAATATAATCCTTTTAATAAAATATTTGGATCATATGTTATTTCATGCTTAGAATATGGAATTATAAGTCTTGCAAGACCACCTGTTGAAATAACACTTGTATCTTCACCTAATTCTTCTTTTATTCTATCAATTAAACCATCTATCATAGATGCAGTACCATAAATCATACCAGACTGCATACATTCAACTGTATTTTTACCAATTAAATGCTTAGGAGCCTCAAGTGATATAAATGGTAATTGAGATGCATGAGATGATAATGAATCAAGTGATGTTTTAATACCAGGTATTATCATACCACCAATATGATTATTGTCTTTATCAATTACTGATAGTGTTGTTGCAGTACCCATATCAATAATTATTGCAGGTGTCTTATATTCTTCAATAACACATACTGCATCACAAACTCTATCTGCACCAAGTGTCTTTTGATTATCAATTTTAATATTTAATCCTGTTTTTATGCCATGTCCGATAATAAATGGCTTTTTCTTTAATAAAAGCTCTAAGGCTTGTGATACTTCATGAGTTATTTCAGGTACAACAGATGATAATATTGCACCTTCAATATCTTTAATATTAATACCATATACTTGAATCATTAATCTGAAATTAATTAAGAAATCCATTTCTGTTTTTCTTTTATCTGTACCTATTCTTCCTTGAGCTATAATATTAGTTTTATCTAAAAAGCCTACAACTATATTTGTATTTCCAATATCAACTGCAAGTATCATATTATAGTCTTCCTACCTTATCTAATATATTTTTGGCTAATTCTTCTTTTGTTTTTAATTCAGATATTTCAATTTCATCCTTAGTTATAAAAGTGATTTGATTTGTATCAACACCAAATCCAGTATTTGGATTTGATAATGAATTTGCACAAATCATATCACAATTCTTTTTAATAAGCTTTTTCTTAGAATTTTCAAGCATATCTTCTGTTTCCATTGAA
This sequence comes from uncultured Erysipelotrichaceae bacterium, assembly GCA_902783745.1. Lineage (GTDB taxonomy): Bacteria > Bacillota_I > Bacilli_A > Acholeplasmatales > Anaeroplasmataceae > Anaeroplasma. Next base: position 545 of record CACZRY010000202.1, on the reverse strand, counting down.
AAACCAATTAACTTTTGTGTTGTTTTATTTTCACCAACAAATGCTAATATATCCTTTGTTCTTTTTAACTTTATAGACATATCATCATCTGATTTTTTAATCTTGTTTGATGCAACAACCATAGGAGTATAATCAGCAACTGCAGCAGACATAATTATATAATCCATATCCTTATAATTATCTTTTACTTGATTAAACATATCTTCTGCAGATATTGTATTAATAACTTTAATTCCTGGGAATGGCTTTAATGATGTAGGTCCAGATATTAATAATACATCTGCACCTCTTAAATATGCATTCTTTGCAATTGCATAACCCATCTTACCAGTTGAATGGTTTGTTATATATCTAACTGGGTCGATTGCTTCAACTGTAGGTCCTGCAGTAATTAAGATTTTCTTTCCTTCTAAATCATGTGGATATGCTATATGTCTTAATATTGCAGAAACTAATATTTCTTCATCAGGTAATTTACCTTTTCCTATATCATCACATGCTAAAAGTCCTGATGATGGTTCAATTATTTCATATCCATATTTTTT
>CACZRY010000201.1 GCA_902783745.1 uncultured Erysipelotrichaceae bacterium | reverse complement strand
CAGATATTATTAATGTAATTGATGGTAATATTGCAAATTTAGATGTTAACAGCTATAAAGATAATATTTATCAAAGCTCATATTATTTAGGCTATTTAGGTGTAGATAAGTTTAATGATGAAATTTATACTGTAAAAACAGATGACGATGATATAATTGCGGTAAGAATTTTAGATGGTGTTAAATTTAAAAGAATTTTTTATAATGAAATATCAGATGATGTAATAAAAGATTGCTTCAATAAATAATCCATAGTTAACTATGGATTTTTATTTATATGTTGCCTAGAAATTGCTTTCATCATTGATATTGACACCCGTTTTTGATATAATGAAAATGTTTAAGTGTCTAATGGGTAAACCCATTAAGGAGGAATAAAATTATGAAATATATGACTTCAGCTCAAATTAGACAAATGTGGCTTGATTTCTTCAAGTCAAAGGGACATCAGGTAGAGCCTTCTGCATCACTTGTTCCTGTAAATGATCCAACATTATTATGGACAAATGCTGGTGTAACACCATTAAAGAAGTATTTTGATGGTTCAGTGGTTCCTGAAAATCCAAGAATCACAAATGCACAAAAGTGTATTAGAACAAATGATATTGAAAATGTAGGAAAGACTGCAAGACACCATACATTCTTTGAAATGCTTGGTAATTTCTCTATTGGAGATTATTTTAAGAAGGATGTAATTCCTTGGGCAACTGAATTATTATTTAGTGAAGAATGGTTTGGCTTTGATAAAGAAAAATTATATATCACTTATTACACAAAAGATATTGAAACAAAAGAAACTTGGATGAAGGCTGGTATTAAAGAAGACCACCTAATTCCATTAGATGGTAACTTCTGGGAAATTGGAGAAGGTCCATGTGGTCCTGATACAGAAATGTTTTATGACCGTGGAGAAAAATATGATAAGAGAGGACCTGAATTAATTCGTGATGATATCGAAAACGATAGATTCATTGAAATTTGGAATATCGTATTCTCTCAGTATAACTCTAAGATTGGTGTTAAAAGAGAAAATTATAAAGAATTACCTCATAAGAATATTGATACAGGATGTGGTCTTGAAAGATTATGCTGTGTTATGCAGGGTGTAGATACTAACTATGATACAGACCTATTCTTACCAATTATTAAGAAGGTTGAAGAAATATCTAAGGTTAAATATACTGGTCAAATGGCATTTAAGGTTATTGCTGACCATGTAAGAACAGTAACATTTGCGGTAGCAGATGGTGCAACTTTATCTAATGAAGGTAGAGGTTATGTATTAAGAAGAGTATTAAGAAGAGCTTCTAAATATGCTAAATCATTAGGTATTAATAAGCCATTTATGGCAGAATTAGTAGATGTAGTTATTGAAATTATGGATCCATTCTATCCATATCTACATGAAAAGAAGGATATTTGTAAGAAGATTATTACTCAAGAAGAAGAAAAATTCTTACAAACATTAACTCAAGGTGAAAAGAAATTACAAGATATTTGTGATAAAACAACTTCAAAGGTTATTTCAGGTGAGGATGCATTCACATTATATGATACATATGGCTTCCCTATTGAATTAACAATTGAAGCTGCAGAAGAAAAAGGCTTTAAGGTTGATGAGGAAGGATTTAAGAATTTCTTAAATCAACAAAAGGAACGTGCAAGAAAAGCTAGAGGAGAAAACGAATCTATGAAGGGCCAAAATAAGGCATTTATGGATTTTAAGATGGAATCTAAATTCTCTGGATATAATTGTACAAACCAATATGCAAAGGTTATCGCAGTATTTGGTAATGGTGTTGTATTAGATGAAACTCCATTCTATGCATTCTCAGGTGGACAGTTATGTGATAAGGGTACTTTAAATGAGATTCCTGTAATTGATGTAATAAAGATGCCTAATGGACAACACTTACATATATTAGAAGAGAATCCATTTACAGTTGGTGATATGGTATTTGCAGAAGTTGATAAGGATAATAGAAATTTAACTCGTAAGAATCACTCTGCAGCTCACTTATTCCAAAGTGCATTACAAGCTGTTGTTGGAAGTCATGCACATCAGCAAGGTTCTCAAGTATGTAGTGAATATTGTCGTTTTGACTTCAATAACTATAATGCATTAACAGATGAAGAAATTATTAAGATTGAAGATATTGTTAACCAATATATTAATGAAAAGCATCAGGTTGTAACTCATGTTTTACCTATTGAAGAAGCTAAGAAGCTTGGCGCAATGTCATTATTCTCAGAAAAATATGGTAAGGTTGTTAGAGTAGTTGATATGGGTGTATCTAAGGAATTCTGTGCAGGTACACACGTTGATAATACATCTGAGGTTGAAAAGTTTGAGATTTATAATGTTGAATCAATTGGTTCTGGTGTTTTCCGTATGCAAGCTGCAACATCTAATGATGCAATGAAGTATGTAATTGCATCTCAAAAGAATATATTAGATACAATTGAGGTAATTAAAGCTAAGGCAGAAGAAACAATTAATAAGGCATCAAAGGAAGGCATTGAATTAAAGTTTAATTATAATGAAAAAGAAATTGATGTTGAAGGATATCGTTATGTTTTAGCATTAAAAGAAAGATTACAGGCTATTCAAAATGCTTCTAAGGAATTAGAAAAAGAATATATGCAAAAGAAGAGTAGCCAAGCATTAAAGGGCTTAGATCAATTTGATTCATTAATCGAATCTAATAAGCTTTTAGTTAAGGTTGATACAACAGATATTAATGTTATAAAGGATATGGCATCAGCATTAAAGAATAATAAGGGCTTAGATTATGTTTTACTTGCATCAGTAAATGGTGAAAAGGTAACATTTGTATGTGCTGCAAAAGAACCATTTAATGCATCATTAATTGTAAAAGAAGCTACTAAGATTACTGGTGGTGGTGGAGGAGGCAAGCCTGATATGGCTCAAGCCGGCGGAAAAGATTCATCTAAGGTATTAGAAGCTTTAGCTCATGTTAAGGAAGTATTTTAATGAAATATATTGGCTTAGATTTAGGAAGTAGAACATGTGGTATTGCAATATCTGATGAATTAGGATTTATTGCAAGAAGCTATGATACTCTACGCTTTAATGAGGATAATTATTCATGGTGTGCCAATAAAGTAGTTGAAATTTGTAAAAAAGAAAATGTGTCTAAGGTAGTTTTAGGACTACCAAGACACATGAATGGAGATTTTGGCATTCGTGCCCAAATCTCTTCTGATTTTAAAAATCAATTGATTGAATTATCAGAAAACAAAATAGAAGTTTTCTTAGAAGATGAAAGATTAACTACAGTTATTGTTGATAAAGCAATGATTGAAGGTAATTTTTCTAGAAAAAAAAGACACGAAAAGAAGGATGAGATGGCTGCGGTAGTAATTTTACAGGGTTATCTTGACCGTAATTCTTCGTTATAGGAGGATATTATGCAGGACGATAGATTATTAATATTACAACAGCAGGATGGTACTAAGGTTGAATGTGAAATTATTTTCACATATCACGATAATGACTTTAAAAAGGACTATGTTGTTTTTAAGGTTAAAGCATCAGGCGAATTAAGTGCCGCAACATATAATCCACAAGATGGAAGCCAAGGTGAATTAGGACCTGTTGAATCTGATGAGGAATGGAAGAAGCTTGAAGAAGTTTTAAATGACTATTACGATCAGATGCAACAAAAGAATGATGGTTCTTGTTCATGTGGAGGATCTTGCAGCAATTGTAGTGGATGCAGTGGATGCGGAGAAGATTGTGATGGAGAATAATTTATATTTTGATTCACTAGATTTAAAATTAAAAGAATATGCAAAAAATAATTCTGTACCTATTATTCAAGATGAAGGCTTATCATTCTTAGAATCTATTATTAGAATAAAAAAGCCAAATGTTATATTAGAAGTAGGTACAGCAATAGGTTATTCTGCAATAAGAATGATTAAGGCTGGCGCAAAAGAAGTATATACAATTGAGCGTGATAAAGTAATGTATGAAGAGGCAAAAAAGAATATAGAAGAAGCTGGTTTTGATGATAGAATCCATATTATATTTAAAGATGCTTTAGAAGCATATCCATTAATTAGTGGTATTAAAATTGATTTATTATTTATTGATGCCGCAAAGGCTCAATATCAAAAATTCTTTGAAATATATACAAAGAATTTATGTGATGAAGGAATTGTTATATGTGACAATATGCTATTCCATGGAATGGTTGAAAACAAAAACCTAGAAGAAATGACAAGAGGATTAAGAGGTCTTGTTAGAAAGCTTAATATGTTCCATGAATATTTATTATCAAATGATAATTATAATACATCTATATATGATATAGGTGATGGAATGGCAATTTCTATAAAAAAGTAGGGGAATGGTAATTCTATGAAGCGAATAAGAGGACTTATTCATATGATCGAATTAGATCAAAAAGTTATAGGAATAAAAACTTATAAGAAAATTGAATTCTTTTATTTTTATAACAGCCAAATGAATACATTCAAAAGATACTTATATCAAGATAATTTTATCGATATAGTATATGATGATGAAAAGCTTCAAAAGAAGGGCCGTTTTTTAGCACACCCAATTTCTTACATTAATCAGATTTCTGCCTTAGGAAAAAATGATATAAAAATATATTATGATAAGGCAACTGTATCTAAGAGTTTATATTCTGTTTTAAATAGCTTAGATTATCTTATGTTTTTAGATTTAGAAATGACAATGCCATCATATCAATATAGTGGCAAGGGTTATGTGACAGAAATGATACAAGCAGGTTTTATTGTATGTGATTCAAATCTAAATGAAATATATAGATATGATAAATATATTAAGCCTAAAATTAATACAAATCTATCTAATAGAACAATTGAGTTTTTGAAGGTAAATATAAATGATTTTAATAATAACGCAATAAGCTATGATGAATTTTATGATGAATTTAATTCAATAATTTATAAATATCATCCAGCTATAATTGTATATGGTAGAAATGATCAGCTTGTATTATCTAATTCATATAAAATCAATAATAAACCAAGCTTAGATTCTAAATGTAGATTTATTAATTTATGTCAGCTTTTAAAGAATTTTTATGAATTAAAAAATGATCCAGGTCTATTTAAAGTATGTAATACATATTTAGGTGAGAAGGATAATCAAATACATGATGCCTTAGATGATAGCGAGGCAACAAAAGAAGTATTTAACGCATTTAGAAACGATATAGAAAAACATGAATTTATTGATGTAATGAGAAAAACATTTCAATAATAAATAAAACCCATAAGATTTAACTTTTTAGTAAAAAATCTTATGGGTTGTTTTTTTAATTCTTTGCGTCAATTAATTCTTTTAAATCATCTTCAGTAAAAGTATATTGCTTATTACAGAAATTACAAGTAATT
>CACZRY010000200.1 GCA_902783745.1 uncultured Erysipelotrichaceae bacterium | reverse complement strand
TTATTAACTATGATTGTTTCAAATTCTTCCTTTGAAGCATAATCCTTTGCATTAAAGACAAAAGTATTAACATGGTGATTTTTCGCGCGTGTTAATACAAATGCATCTTTTTTATCGCATACTAGAATAGGACATGTTGCATCTTTAATTGTCCCATTCTCAATTGCGTTTATAATAGCTTCAAAGTTTGTGCCTGATCCTGAGGCAAAAACAGCTATATTTTTCATATTACTTATGGATAACTACCTTACCGGCATTATTTGTAACTTCACCAATTACATATGCCTTATCGCCATATTTAGCAAGAATGTCAATTGTCTTTTTAGCATCCTCTAAATTGTCTAAAGCGATAACCATACCAATACCCATGTTATAGATATTAAACATTTCTCTATGGTCAACCTTGCCATACTTTTCTAAGAATTGGAATACAGGTAATATTGGCCATGATCCTTCTTTAATATCTAAGCCCATATCTTCAGTTAAAATACGTGGGATATTTTCATCAAATCCACCACCTGTGATATGTGCAACACCATGTACATCAACGTTTTTAATAACGTCTAATACTTGCTTACAATAAATTCTTGTTGGAGTTAATAATACATCACCAACAACTCCTCCTAATTCATCAGAATATGAATGTAGGTCAATATTATTATCCTTAATAATCTTTCTTACTAATGAGAATCCGTTTGAATGTACACCAGTTGATGCGATACCAACTAATACATCTCCAACCTTAACCTTAGAATCATCAATAAGCTTAGACTTTTCAACAACACCAACTGCAAAGCCAGCAATATCATATTCACCATCTGAATACATGCCTGGCATTTCAGCAGTTTCACCACCGATTAATGCACAACCAGCTTGTACACATCCATCAGCAACACCTGAAACGATTTGTTCAAGCTTTGCTGGAATAGCATGTCCTAAAGCAACATAATCTAAGAAATATAGTGGTTCAGCTCCTTGTGCTAAAACGTCATTAACACACATTGCAACAGCATCAATACCGATTGTATCATGCTTATCCATTTCAAATGCTAGCTTTAACTTAGTACCAACACCATCAGTTCCTGATACTAACATTGGTTCTTTATATCCTAAGCTTGCTAAATCAAACATACCACCAAATGAACCGATACCAGAAACACAACCAAGTCTATTAGTTCTTGCTACATGCTTCTTATATCTTCTAACTGACTCATATCCAGCTTCTAGATCTACTCCAGAGCTACCATATGCCTTTGAACCCATAATTATATCCTCCTAAATTAGTCCTTTAAAGTATTAAGACGCTTTAAGATTTCCTTATATGCGCCCATAACGTCACCTAAGTCTCTTCTGAATCTATCCTTATCTAGGTGATCATTTGTCTTTGCATCCCATAATCTGCAGCAATCTGGTGAGATTTCATCAGCTAATACGATTTCGCCATCAGCTGTTCTACCAAATTCTACCTTGAAGTCAATTAATTTAACACCAATTTCATTAAATAACTTAGTTAATTCTTCATTAACCTTTGCAGTTAAGCTATAAATTGTATTTAATTCATCGTATGTAGCTGCACCAATTGCTACTGCATGGTGATCATTAATTAATGGATCACCTAATGCATCATTCTTATAGCAGATTTCAAAAATAACATTAGAAGGCTTAGTTCCTTCAACAATTCCTAATCTCTTTGCCATAGAACCAGCAATATAATCACGAACAATTACTTCTAAAGGGAAGATTTTTACTTTCTTACATAATTGATCAGTTTCATTTAATGTCTTAATGTAATGAGTAGGAATACCTGCCTTAATTAATCTATTATAAATGATTGTTGTAATCTTATTGTTTAATTCGCCCTTTTGATCAAATAATGCATGCTTTGCACCATTACCTGCTGTAGCGTCATTCTTATAATGCATAATGATGATGTTTGGATCTTCAGTTGCATAAACCTGTTTTGCTTTTCCTTCGTATAATAATTCTTTCTTTTCCATATTATTTATCCTTTCAAGAACTCTTAACTTTTACTTCTTACCAAAAAAGCTCTTCTTTTGCTTTGTTGGCTTCTTAAAATAATTTACTGCATTTTGGAATATATCCTGTTGCTTATTTCCACTAATATTCTTAAATAAGTTTTCTTCATATCTTTCACTATGACCCATCTTACCTAAAATTAATCCATCTGGTGAAATAATACCTTCAATTGCGTAATTAGAACCATTTGGATTATATGGTGCTTCTGCTGTAATTTGTCCTGTAATAGGATTAGCATAACAGAATGCAACCTGGCCATTCTTTACTAATTCCTTAGCCATTTCGTTTGATACAACAAACTTACCTTCACCATGAGAAACTGCGATTGAATGTAATTCGCCAGTCTTATATGAAGATAACCAAGGTGACTTATTAGTCATAACCTTTGTTGTAACCATTTGTGAAACGTGACGGTTAATATCATTTCTGAATAATGTAGGTGAATCCTTTGTAACTTCACCAATCTTACCATAAGGTAATAAGCCTGATTTAACTAAAGCTTGGAATCCGTTACAAATACCTAATACTAAGCCCTTACGTTCAAGTAAGCGTTCAATAGCTTCCTTAACCTTAACTTGGTTTAATACATTCGCAATGAATTTACCAGAACCATCTGGTTCATCACCACTTGAGAATCCTCCTGATAATACAAAGATATCAGCATTGTCAATATTCTTAGCCATTTCATCGATTGAATCGAATACATCTTGGCTAGTTAAATTCTTAAATACAGTTGTAACTGTCTTAGCACCTGCTTTTTCAAATGCACGTGTTGTATCATAATCACAGTTAGTACCTGGGAATACAGGGAAGTATGCTACTACTTCATCCTTAACATTTAATGCATTATATGTAGCTTTAACCTTTGTTGGCTTAATTGGCATCATTTCACATTGGTTATTGCCCTTATCTCTATAAATCTTATTATATTTAGCTGTATTAGCTTGATATAATTCTTCAAGACTAAATTGTTCTCCGTTGAACTTACCAACCTTAGCCTTAATTGTCTTACCTAATAGAATTGCATTCTTATAATGTAATGGCTTTGTTGATTCAACTAAAATAGAGCCATAATTATATGCATCAAGCATTTGTTCATCATACTTAATATCAAATCCGATTTCATTACCAAATGACATCTTAGATACAGCTTCAATAACACCACCAAATCCTAATGCATAAGCAGCAACAATCTTCTTAGCTTCAATTGATGATGAAACGAATTCGAAGTTATCCTTTAATTCATTTACATTTGGAGTATAATCTTTATTTTCTGTATGCTTAATTAAATATAAGAAATGATGAGATGACTTGAATTCTGGTGAAATTACATTGTTTGCATCAACAACTGTAATACCGAACGCCATAAGCATTGGAGGTACATGGATATCATTAAATGTACCAGACATTGAGTCCTTACCACCAATTGATGGAAGACCTAATTCTGTTTGCATCTTTAATGCACCAAGTAATGCAGCAAGTGGCTTACCCCAAGACTTATCTTCATGCATATGCTCGAAGTATTCTTGGTATGAGAAACGCATCTTATCGTATCTAGCACCTGCAGCAACAACCTTACTACATGCTTCAATTATTGCATATTCAGCTCCATGATATGGGCTCCATGATGCTATAAATGGGTTATAGCCATAAGCCATAATTGATGAAGCATTTGTATAACCACCCTTAGTAGGTAGTTTTTCTACTGAAACTTGAGTTTCAGTTCTTTGTAATTTACCACCAAATGGCATTAATACTGTAGATGCACCGATTGTTGCATCAAACATTTCAATTAAGCCCTTTTGTGAAACTACGTTGTTATCAGATAATGTATCTAATACCTTATCCTTAATGGATTTATTTTCTTTTACGAATGGATTCTTTTCTTCAACTGCTTCAATTTCTGCTTTAGCAAAATGATCTGCTCCAGCTGAATCAATGAATTCTCTTGAAATATCAACTATTGTTCTTCCTCTATAGTGCATTACTAATCTATTTGTATCAGTAACTGTTGCAACCTTAGTGAATTCAATATTTTCTTCATGGCAATACTTGCAGAATTCTTCTACATCCTTTGCCTCAACAACAACAGCCATTCTTTCTTGTGATTCAGAAATTGCAACTTCTGTTGCGTTTAATCCAGAATACTTTGTAGGTACTGCATCAAGATTAATATCAAGACCAGGAGCAAGTTCACCGATTGCAACTGAAACTCCACCTGCACCGAAGTCATTTGACTTCTTAATTAATCTATCAACTTCAGGTCTTCTGAATAAATGACAAATCTTTCTTTCTTCAGGTGCATTACCCTTTTGTACTTCACTTGAGCAAACCTCAATTGATTTTACATTATGTTCCTTAGAAGAACCTGTTGCACCACCAATACCATCGCGTCCTGTTCTTCCACCAAACATTAATATTACATCACCAGGAGCTGGTGATTCTCTTCTTACGTTTTCTGCCTTAACAGCACCAACAACTGCGCCAACCTCTAAACGCTTTGCAACATAATCATCATGATAGATTTCTCTTACATGAGTTGTTGCTAAACC
>CACZRY010000199.1 GCA_902783745.1 uncultured Erysipelotrichaceae bacterium | reverse complement strand
TATTTTATAAGCTGGTTACTTTTTAACAACCATTAAATGCACATCTGTGCCACTTGTGAAAGGTCAATAAGAGTAGTAAAAGTATGTTACTATATAGACTCTGGTTATAATTCCTAAAATATGTAATTTTAAGAATTTATTATTATGTTATTTCACTAGCTATACAGATTGCATAGCTAGTTTTTTATTTTTAAACTGTTAAAGGAGGATTTTATTATGTCTAGAGTTGTTGTAATTGGTTGTGGAGGTGTTGCACAAGTTGCGATTGCAAAATGCTGTCAATTAGATAATATTTTTACTGAATTATGCATTGCATCTCGTACAATTTCAAAATGTGTTGTGTTAAAGGAAAAGCTTCAACCAACAACAAAAACAAAAATTACCACAAGAAAGATTGACGCAAATAACTTAGACGAGGTAGTTGCGTTATTTGATGAATATAAGCCAGAGCTTGTTATTCATTGTGGAATGCCATACCATAATTTAGTTATTATGGACGCTTGTATTAAATGTAAGGTACATTATATTGATACTGCTGCATATGAACCTGAAAATGTCTTAGAAGAAGAATGGAGAAAGGTTTACGAAAAGCGTGTAAAAGAAAAAGGATTCCATGCATATTTTGATTACGCATCTTACCAGTGGGGATATGATAAAAAATTCCGTGAGGCAGGTATTATAGGATTATTAGGCTGTGGATTTGACCCAGGTGTAACACAAGCCTATGTTGCATATGCTAAGAAGCATGAATTTGATAGAATAGATACTATTGATATCCTAGATTGTAATGGTGGAGATCATGGATATAAGTTTGCAACAAACTTTAATCCAGAAATAAACCTAAGAGAGGTTTCAGCACCTGCCGCATATTTTGAAGATGGAAAGTGGCATACATTAGAAGCAATGTCAGTTAAAAGAGAATATAATTTCGATGGTGTAGGTATGAAAGATATGTATTTATTACACCATGAAGAAATTGAATCTATTGCTAAAAACTTCCCAGAAGTAAAAAGAATTAGATTCTATATGACTTTTGGCAAGAGCTATTTAGAACATATGAGATGCCTAGAAGATGTTGGAATGTTATCAACAACACCTATTAATTATGATGGAAAAGAAATTGTACCAATTCAATTTTTAAAGGCATTATTACCAGATCCTGCATCATTAGGTGAAAGAACAGTTGGTAAGACTAATATTGGTTGTATTTTTAAGGGTGTAAAAGATGGTAAGGAAAAGAAATATTATATTTATAATGTTTGTGACCATCAAGAATCTTATAGTGAAGTCGGAAGCCAAGCTATATCATATACAACAGGTGTACCTGCAATGTGTGGTGCATTAATGATTCTTTTAGGTAAATGGAATAGTATTGGTGTTCATAATGTAGAAGAATTTGACCCAGATCCATTTATTGAGGCTTTAGATAAATATGGCCTTCCAAAGAGTGAAACATATAACCCTGTAATGGTGGATTAATATGAAAGATTTAAGAGCTCCTTTTATAAGATTTAAAGATAAGAGCCCTGATGTAATGTTTAAGGGAGTTAAAACTCCCTTTTACGCTATTGATGAGGCTATGCTTATTAAAAACGGAAAAATAATTAAAGGGATAATGGATAGGACTGGCGCAAGGATATTACTTGCATTAAAATGCTTTAGTAATTATGACCTATTTGATACATTATCTAATTATGTTTATGGTACTGAGGCATCTGGTCTTTTTGAGGCAAGACTTGGTAGAGAAGAAATGCCATCAAAAGAAGTACATGTTTTTTGTGGTGCTTATAGAGATGATGAATTTGATGAAATATTAAAATACGCAGACCATATCGTATTTAATTCAGTAAATCAATTAAAAAAATTTGGTCCTATAGCAAAAAAATCAGGTAAAAGTATTGGTGTTAGAATTAATCCTGAATTTTCAACACAAGAAGGTCATGCAATATATGACCCATGTGCCCCTAAATCAAGACTTGGTATTACACTAAAGTCATTTGAAGAAGAAATAGATATAGATACATTTAATTTATTAGATGGAATACATTTTCATACATTATGCCAACAAAATTCTGACGACTTAGAAAAGACTTTATATGAAGTAGATAAGAAGTTTGGCAAGTATTTAAATAAATTAAAATGGATTAATTTTGGTGGAGGACACCATATCGTAAGAGAAGATTATGATATTAATAGATTAGAAAAATGTATTAAATATGCACAAGATAAATGGAATGTAGAAGTATATTTAGAACCAGGTGAAGGTATTGTGTTAAATGCAGGATATTTAGTATCTAAGGTATTAGATACATTTAAAAATCATGATGATTATATCGCAATATCAGATTGTAGTGCTGCATGTCATATGCCAGATGTAATAGAAATGCCATATCTTCCACCACTATATCAAGCTGATTTAGAAGATTCAAATATTACATATAGAATTGGTGGCCCAACATGTCTATCAGGTGATATTACAGGTGATTATAAATTTGATCATATTCTAAATATTGGTGAATATTTAGTATTTGGTGATATGGCATTATATACAACTTGTAAAAATAACACTTTTAATGGAATGCCTTTACCAGATATTTATATCCTACATAGTGATGATTCATTAGAAAAACTAACTAATTTTGGATATGATGATTTTAAATATAGATTAGGTAGATTTAAGAAATAAAACAAAAACCAAGATTCATATGATAACAAAGTATGAAACTTGGTTTTTATTTATATAAAAAGTTTTATAGATAATTTATATTTAGTATAAATAATAGTTAAAAAAATAAAACATTATTGTTCTATTTTTATATTATCACCATCAGTTGTAACCTTAATATCTCCATTTCTAGTAAAGTATACCTCACTTCCATATTCATATAATAAATCTACTAATTCTTGATCTTCAGGTTCATCAATACTTGATGTTATTATTGAATATGTTGGGTTTGCTTCACTTATTAATTTATCTGAATTATCTTCAATACCACCATGATGTGGTATTTTTAATACATCACATGAAATATCATATTTAATTATTTCTTTAATACGTTGTTTTTCTGCATCACCTGTAAATAAAAATGATCTGTTTTCATATGTTGTTTTTACTAATAATGATGAATTATTTGATAAATCATTAGTATAACAATCATCTCCTGATGCTGGATATATAACGTAATTAATATTATCTATTTTAAATTCAGTTAAAGTATCAACTACAGTTAATATATCATTGTAATTTAATTCAGTTATTTTATCAATAAAGCTATTATAAGAATTAGTATTAGAATCACTTGATTTATATGTAGTATATATTTTTGATACACTAAAATTATCAAGTAAATAAGATGCACCACCAACATGGTCTTTATCGAAATGAGATATTATTAAATAATCTATATTCTTACATCCCATATTATTTAATGAGTTGATTAGTATATTAGAAGTTTCTTCTAAACCAGTATCTATTAATGTATATGAATCTTGATATTTTAATACAATCGCATCAGCTTTACCTACATTTAGATATGTAACTTCTAAGTTATTTTCTTCATTCATATTTGTTGTAGTTATATTATTATTACTACATGATACAAGTAGTAGAGATACTAGAGTTAAAGATAAAAAAATTTTTTTCATCAAATCACCTCATTTTTTATTGAATTATAAAATAAAAAGTTAAATTTTAATTAAAATATTATAAAATAATATTGAGGTGGGGCTATGATAAAATATATATTATTTGACCTTGATGGAACTATCCTAGATTTTAATATGGGTGAAAAGGATGCTTTTATAAAGACTATAAATAATTTCTTTGATTATAAAGTTAAAGAAGAAGATATTAAAAAGTTTAGTGAGCTAAATGAATATTACTTTAATGAATATAAAAATAAAAAAATGGAAAGAAAAGAATTCCATTTTAATAGATTTAATGAAATATTAAAATATTTAGGATTAAAAAATGATCCTGTTGAATTAAATAAATATTATGTAGAATCTTTGAAATATGAAGCAATAATTTTTGATGATGTAATAGAAATATTAGATTATTTATCTAATAAATATCAATTATTTATTGCATCTAATGGAATGATTGAAGTACAAAATAAAAGATTAGAAATATCAGGATTAAAGAATTATTTTAAAAAGATATATGTTAGTGAAGATATAGGCTTTAATAAGCCTGATATAGAATTCTTTAATTATATATTTAATGATTTAAATGATTTTAATAAAGATAATTATATTATTATTGGTGATAGATTAGATTCTGATATTTTAGGTGCAATTAATTCTAATATACATAATATCTATGTTAATAGATTTAATATTAATGATTCAAATATTAAACCTGAATATGAGGTTATAGATTTATTGAAAATAAAAGATATTTTGAAGTAGGTGATTTAATGTTTTTCTTCAAGAAGCAAAAGTTTGAATCAAAATTTAAAAAAGATGAATTTGTATCATTTCATTATAATAACGAATTATATCATGGTGTAATATATTTAG
>CACZRY010000198.1 GCA_902783745.1 uncultured Erysipelotrichaceae bacterium | reverse complement strand
GGACTTGCTGGTACTGGAAAATCTACAACAGTAAATACTATAATTAAGATGTTAGGTATACCAATTAATGATGTTATTTTTGCTACATTAACAGCTAAAGCATCATTAGTTTTACGTCTTAAAGGAAACCCTTCTAATACTATTCATAAAACATTTTATACAGTTTATAAATCTAAAAACTCATTTATATTTAATAAGAAACATAGAATCCCTTCTAATATAAGATTAATTGTTATAGATGAAGCTTCAATGGTTAATGAAGCTATGCTCGATGATATTTTTTCATTCAATCTTCCAACAATGTTACTTATGGATCCAGGTCAGGTTCCACCAGTATTTGGTACTAATAAATATGTGCAAGATTCTAATAATCTTGATGTTTTCTTAACACAAGTTATGAGACAATCTGATGAATCAGGTATTCTTGATCTTGCTATGAAAGCTCGTAATGGTGAACCATTACCTATGGGTTATTGTAAGAATTCATTAGTAACGACATTTGATAAAGTACAAGATCATCTTGGAGATTATTCAGTTATCTTATGTTATGCTAATAAAACACGTCGCATATTAAATCAAATGGTTAGAGAACAAAAAGGCTATAAATCTATTTATCCTCAAAAAGGTGAAAAAGTTTTATGTCTTTTAAACAATTACAATTATGAACTAGAATACAATGACGTTCCTATTTATCTCATTAATGGATTAACAGGTTATGTTAAAGAAGATTCCTATATAGAAGATCGAAACGATATGGAATTAATAAATCTTAAATTTACTCCAGATTTCTTAATGGATTGTGGAGATCCTAATATGGTTTTTAATTCTGTATGTTTTAGAGAAACATTTGAGCAATATCAAAAAGATCCTAGTAAAGAAGCATTTATTGAAGAGTTATATAATAATGAACTTGAAGATGATGCCCTTGGTGATGTTGCTATGGTTGATTTTGGATATGCGTTTACTGTACATAAAAGTCAAGGTTCTGAATATGATCACCCATTAGTAGTAATGGATATACAAGATAGACCTGTAACAGAGTTATTTTATAGTCGCTTTCTTTACACTGCTATAACGAGGTCGAAAAAAGCAGTTACAGTAGCTTTTATGCATGATTAAACAAAAAAAATAGGGAGAAAAACTCCCTATTTTATTTTATAATAAATAAAATTTATTAGTAGTGTAAATGGTTTTCATTTCTTCATCTATTAAAGATTTTACATTAGTTATTTTTATGAAATATTCAACAAAATTTCTAATATAATTTTTATCATATTTTAAATTATATAACGGTGGAATTATCATTTCACTACAATAATCATTAAGATTTACAGACCAAATATTTTTAATATCTTCAGATCCATCAATATCATCGAATAGTTTAAATAAATAATCTAAACGATTCATTAAAATTTTATAATGATTAAATTGATACTTCACGGATTTTTCATCAAAATGTTGATATTTTATATTTCTAAAATATTTTTGTGCCTCTACCAATAAACGTATACATTTCTTCTTGTATTTTTTCGTTATATTAGATGAATTAGAAAGAACTATATTGTAAATAAACAACGTTCTTTCAATCAACAAACTTAGTATAAATCTTTCATGTTTACATTTGTACATTAGATGATCTCCATTTTAATATTAAATATTATTAAAGAAATATTTATCGTGAATACGTTGAGTCTTTTTATCAACATCGAATTTAAATTCTGAATTTAAAAATTCACTATACATCATATTATATTTAGGTTTAATAATATTATTATAAACGAAATTATTTATACAATCAATAATATACTGAGAAGGAGTAATATTTTTATCCTTAATAACTCTTTTAAATATTTTGTTTTTATTACAAGACCAATTATATTTAAAGTCTTTAAATATCTGACTTCTTATGATTTTTATATAATCCGTAATAAATTTATCATCATTTTCTAAAGATCCATAGATAAAATTATCTATATCCAATTCATAATTAAAAAATTTATCAGCAACTTTAAGTTTAATAACTTTAAGTTTAGGATATGAATAATCTTCTCTACATAATTTAATATATGCTGAAATATAACAATCTTTCATACCTCCACATGTAAGTTCATATCTGTAATTAATTATTTCTATTTCAACAACAGTTTTATCCTCTTCGAAATAAGTACTTAATTCATCATACTCGTAATTTAAAACGCCTTCCATAAGATTTATAAAATATCTTATAAATTTTTTACAATTATTAATATCGTTTAAAATATTATTATTTTGTAATGCTTTAATTTTTTCATCTAATGAATAACTGCTTACCATAATTTTACCTCACTTAGTATATTTAAATATATCGATATTAATAAAAAAAGAAAGGAGAATAAATCTCCTTTCTTTTATCTTAAGCAGCCAAGAGATAGTATGGCTTAGTTTCTTCACCATACTTTTCTTGTAAGTTGTAAGGGTGTTCCTTATAAAGTTGCTCAAGGTTGAGGTACATTTCAGATGCACCTCCAAAAGCCCATCCATAATTACGGATGT
>CACZRY010000197.1 GCA_902783745.1 uncultured Erysipelotrichaceae bacterium | reverse complement strand
CATTATCTAATTCTTTTAAATCTTTTTCGTTATTACCCATAAATAACACCCTCTTACAATATGTAGATTTTAAAATAGATATTTTATTTATAAATATTATATCAATAATATATAAAAATAACAAGGAAGTTAAAAAAACAATGACAGGAAGTTAAAAAAACAATGACAGGAAGTTAAAAAAACAATGATATAATATATGTATATATAACATTTAATAAAAAAGAAAGAGAAGTGTTTTTAATGAATAAGATAGAACAATTAAAGAAAATGATAGAAGAATCACATGATATAGTAATATTTTCTGGTGCTGGTTTATCTACTAATTCAGGTATTCCTGATTTTAGAAGTGCGAATGGTATTTATAATGAAAAATTAAAATCTAAATTCTCACCTGAGGAAATAATATCACATTCGTTCTTTATGAAACATCCAGATGATTTTTATAAATTCTATTTTGAAAAGATGGTATATCCTGATGCGAAACCCAATATAGCACATGAATTTTTTGCGAAATTACAAAAGAATCATAAGGTTACAATAGTAACTCAAAATATTGATGACCTACATCAAATGGCTGGTTCTAAAAATGTAATTGAGCTTCATGGGTCTATTGCTAGAAACTATTGTATGAAATGTAGAAAGTATTATAACATTAAAGATATTATTAAATTTAGTCCAAATATTCCATATTGTGAGTGTGGAGGTATTATAAAGCCAGATGTTGTTTTATATGAAGAATCATTAAACGAAGATGATATAGTATCTGCAGTAAGAGCGATAGGAGATTGTGATATGCTAATAGTTGTTGGTACATCACTTGTAGTATATCCTGCCGCTGGATTTGTTAGATATTATAATAAAGACAAGCTTGTATTATTAAATAAAAGTGAAACACAATATGATAGTAAATGTAATTTAGTAATACATGATGATATAAAAAATGTAATAAAAGAGATAGAAAAGCTAGGCCTTTAAGCCTAGCTTTTACTTTATAGTTGATAATACAAATTCAGTTAATATGATAATTAAGAAACCAAATACTGTTAAAAATATTGCTATTTTAACAAGCTTTTGTTTTGTTGTTACGATAAAAGAAATTATATCTATGATTATTGATGATCCTAAAATTACCCATGCAATATATTTTATTGTTGTGAATAAATCATATAAAGAAGTATCGATTTTACCTTGCTTTCCTACAACTATTACAGCTTGTATTACCGCAAATGTAATACAAATTAATACTGATAATATACCTAAAATAAGTGTTGAAATCACAAGAGGATTTACTTTCTTTTTAGATTCTTTATTAATTGTTTTATCATTAGTGTTAACTTCTTCAGTAGTTTTAATTACTGTTGTTTTACCATGATAGCTTGATTCAACAACCTTAGAATTAATTTCTTCATCCTTTTCTTTTTCAAAAGAAGTACGATTATCTTCATATGAAGCATCATCTGCATATTCACTATTTATTGCATCTATACCATATTGTTTTTCTAACGCATTATCTAATTCTTCATCATTAATGCTATTATTATTGTTTTCCATAAAATATTCTCCTATATAGAATTAATACAATTATTATATTATAAATTTTTAATAAATAAAAGATTATTTTTCTGTAATGAAATTTAAGAATGTATTTAGATGGTTTGAAACACATGTAATATCGTTTGTTTCATCTGTATAATCTAATACTACATATTCATATTCATATTTTCTATATTTTAAATATATATTATAGAAAAATTCATCATAATTTGTTTTTCTTTCACCTTTATATAAATATATTTCTTTTGTTTTATCATGATGAATATCTAAATCATTTATTAAATTATTATCTACGTTAGTAAAATCAGGACAGAATACTGCAGCACCCTTAACCTCAGGGTATTTATTTACCATATATAATGATGCTATAGCGCTTATTCCATATCCCATTACATAAAGGTCAGATGATATTCTATATCTTTCTTTAAACATAGGAATTAAATCGTGCATTAAATATTCAAAGAAAATATAAGATAATACCTTATCGATTTGCTTTTCTTTTCCGTTGTAATATGGATTTAATTCACTTTCTCTCCATAATTCATTAGATGGTGATTGTATAGCAATAAAAATAATTTCATATTTATTAATAATATCATCAATATTCGTTTTCTTTGTATCTTCTTTAATAAAGTTAAAAAAGTACTGGCCATCAAATGATAATACTAATGGATATGATTTATTTGTAAGTCTATAAGATTGTGGTAGATTAACATGTACTTTCAAATATCTTTTAAGCTTTTGCGCTGTTAACTTAAAACTCTCTAGCATACGATCACCTCAAATTAATTATATTATATAATTATGTATTAAAAATTAATACTATTTTTATTTTTTTGGCAGTCAACGCTTGACAGTGCCAAATATTTGACTATAATTATATTTGTAGTTCTTATTCGGAGGTAATTATTAAAATGAAAGAAACAAAGGAATTTAAAACAGAAACAAAGAAATTACTTGATATGATGATTAACTCAATTTATACACATAAAGAGATTTTCTTACGTGAGTTAATATCTAACGCAAGTGATGCCATTGATAAAAGACATTACCTATCTTTAACAGATGAAAATATCAAAAATGATGATTATGAAATCAGAGTAGAAGCATCTAAGGCAACAAATACTATTACAATTACTGATAATGGTATTGGTATGACTAAAGAAGAAATTGAAGCTAACTTAGGTACAATTGCTAAGAGTGGTTCTAAGGAATTCTTAGAAAAGCTTGAAGAAGCAAAGAAGCAATCAGATGATTTATCAATTATTGGACAATTTGGTGTTGGATTCTATTCAGCATTTATGGTTGCAAAGCGTGTTACAGTATTAACTAAGTCAGTTAAATCTGACAAAGCATATTTATTTGAATCAGATGGTCTTGATTCATATGAAGTATCTGATGCAGAATATGATAATTTTGGTTCTAAGATTACACTTTATTTAAAGGATGATACTGAAGATGATAAATATTCTAATTATTTAGATGAATATGAAATTAAGGATTTAGTTAAGAAATATAGTGATTATGTTAGATATCCAATTAAGACTTGGGTTACTAAAACAGACCCATTAACAGATGAGGAAAGAAAAGAAGGAAAGACTCCTCAAACTCATCAAGAACTTGAAACAATCAATTCAATGAAGCCATTATGGAAGAAGGATAAGAAGGATTTAACTGATGAGGAATTAAATAACTTCTATAAGTCTAAGTTTATGGATTATCAAGATCCATTAACATCTATCATGATTAACGTTGAAGGTATGATAACTTATAGATCATTATTATTTATCCCTAGAAAGCCAATGTTTGATTTCTATAATGATAAGAATGAAAAGGGCTTAGCATTATATACTAAGGGTGTATTTATTCTAGAAAAGTGCAAGGAATTAATTCCTGATTACTTAAGATTTGTAAAGGGCTTAGTTGATTCAGAGGATTTACCTTTAAATATTTCAAGAGAAATGTTACAAGAGGATAGAGCAATTAAAAAGATTGCATCTAATATCGAAAAGAAGATATTATCTGAATTAGAATCAATGCTTAAGAATGATAGAGATAAATATCTAGAATTCTTTAAGGATTATGGTACTAATCTTAAGTATGGTCTATATGAAAACTATGGAGAAAAGAAGGATAAGCTTAAGGATTTAATCTTATTAAGAAGCTTTAATGATGATAAGCTTATTACATTTAATGAATATGTATCTAATATGAAGGAAGGTCAAAAAGATATTTATTATGCAATTGCACATGATAAAGCATCTGCAGACAAGCTTCCTCAAATGGATTTAATT
Source organism: uncultured Erysipelotrichaceae bacterium (assembly GCA_902783745.1). Taxonomy (GTDB): domain Bacteria; phylum Bacillota_I; class Bacilli_A; order Acholeplasmatales; family Anaeroplasmataceae; genus Anaeroplasma. Next base: position 2,565 of record CACZRY010000197.1, on the reverse strand, counting down.
AAAGCTAAGGGATATGATGCATTAATATTATCTGATGATGTTGATGAATTTATGATTCAAATTCTAAAGAAGTATAATGATCATGAATTTAAGTCTATTAATAAGGATGACTTAAACTTAATTTCTGAAGAAGAATCTAAAGAAATAGATAAGAAGCAAGAAGATAATAAGGAATTACTTGATGAAATTAAGAAAGTATTAACTGATGCAAAGGATGTTAAGTTATCAAAGAGATTAGTAGATGCACCATGCTGTGTTTCAACTGATGGTGAAATCACATTTGAAATGGAACGTGTGTTAAAACAACAAAATCATGATATTAAGGCTGAAAGAGTATTTGAATTAAATCCAAATCATCCTATGTTTGAGAAAATTAAGGATGCATTTAAGAATGATAAGGAATTAGCTAAGAAATATGTTAATGTATTATATGCAGAAGCATTATTACAAGAAGGTATTTTACCTAATGATATCATGCAATTTAATAAGGATATAACTGAATTATTATTAAAGTAATAACAAAAGGGTTTTAAGAAGTTAAAAAATTCTTAAAACCCTTATTTTTATATTATTTCAACTTTTCCTGAATGTGTATGATATAGTGCAGGAACTATTGTAATATTATCTAAATCCTTTTTTACTAATGGTGATTGTTTAATCTTTTCAACAGAATGATATACATTTAATTTAGAAGCTTTTATTGGATCATTTGTTGAAAATATAGCTTTCTTTATTTCTTTTGTAATTTCACCAATATAAGAATCATGGCTTCCTTCAAGTGATGCATGAATTGCACCACAAGATGTATGGCCTAAAACCATTACAAGCTTAATTCCTAAATGTTCAATTCCATATTCTATAGAACCTAACGCAAAATCACCTATAACATTTCCTGCAAGTCTTATTACGAATAAATCTCCTATTCCTTTCATGAAAATATTTTCTGGTATGACTCTTGAGTCACTGCAGCAAATAATTAATGCGAAAGGATTTTGACCGTGATGATGTAGATGTAATCTTTTTTCTTTAGATATATCGCCATGGTGATTTATTTTTGCATCAATATAATCATTATTTCCTTCAAGTAACCATTCTAATGCTTTTTTAGCATCAATATTTTTAACCATTTAAACCAACTCCCTTTGTATAAATTATAACATGATATTTTTTAGTCTTTAAATATTATTTTTAATACTATTATAAAATGTGCTAAAATATTAATAGATTTTTGGTAGGGGGTGGTTATATGGCATTATTTAAAAAGTTAATACCAATAATTTCTCCTATTATCACAGCGTTTGTATTTTTTTATGAATTAATATATCTAGGAATTATATATAAAGATATAGTTTCAATTGTTACATCTATATCTGTATTAATGGTTTTTATATGTAAGGTTATATATGTTTCTAGAATGGCATCTTCTAATAGAACTAAAAGAAGAGGATATTTGTATATGGGAATACTATTGTTTATTATATCTATAATATTTAGTGTTGCTCAAGTTACAAAGGTAAGACTTGAATCTGATATTAATTACACATTTTATTTATCTATAATTATTATTTTATATATTTTAATAACATTAATAATATCTTTTGTTGGTATTATTAATGCAAGACGTAATAATGATTATTTAAAATTAGGTATTAAAAGAATATCTATTGCATCATCTTTAATGAATATAATTATCATATATAGAGTTATATTACAATTCTTTAATATTAAATTAGAGCATCCATATATTGCAATAATTGTTATTGCAACAATAATAAATATAATATCTTTAGTTACAATTTTAGAAGCTATAAGATTAATTATAAAATATAAAAGAGATAAGATGTTTAATTTTAAGAAGTATTTAAAAGAAGTACATAAAGAAATTGAAGGCGAAAGTATATAGAGTGAGTTTTTCCAAAAAGAAATATTTTATTTTTAGTGCCGAATTGAGTGAGTTTTTCCTTTAACTTTATTTTTAAAGGTATATAATCTCAAGGTGAAAAGAGGTGGGACCTTGAATAATAAAGAAGCTTTAAGACGTGAGCGTATATTAAAGGGTAATTTATGGGTCACTATATTAGCTATTTGTTTCCCATTAATGATTTATCAGGCATTCAATTCATGGTATACAGTAATTGACCAATTAATTTGTGCATCAATTTCTACAACTGCTCAAAACGCTGTTGCCTCAATTGCGCAAATTAAAAACACAATAAGTGCGTTAGGTGCAGGACTTGCCGCTGGTGGTGGTGTACTTGTTGCAAGATTCTTTGGAGCAGGTGATATCCATAATGCAAGAGGTACTGGGTCTAACTTACTTTTAATGTCTATTATTTTATCATTAATTACTGCTGGTGTTATTATCCCACTTGCATATCCTATTTTGAAGATATGTCAAATTGCGCCAGATTCAATCGCAATAGGAAGACCTTATTTTCAACTTCAAATGCTTGAATTAACATTTATTTCTATTAATAATGTATTTATAGCATTAGAAAAGGCAAGAGGAAGAAGTCATACAATATTAATTTTAAATTTTATTGTTATGGGTATTAAGATAGGTCT
>CACZRY010000196.1 GCA_902783745.1 uncultured Erysipelotrichaceae bacterium | reverse complement strand
CCTGATAGCTCTGTTTGGAATGTTGGTAAGATTGAAACTGACCATGGCTATGTTAAGGCAGTTGCAAACGAAGGTGAATCTTTCCAAACATCAGTTTCTAACATCTATACTGGTGGAGATATTGTTAAGGGTGCAAAGACTATCGGCGTTGCAGTAAAGTGCGGTAAGGACTTTGCTAAGATGATTATTTCTAAACATTCTTTATAATATGGAAAAAGACGAATTTGAATTAGATAGTAATATAAGCAATAAAAAAAGAATAATAGTATCTATATCATTTGTAATGATATCATTACTATTATCCTTAATTGCATTTATTATTGTTAAAAATATCCCATCAGATAAATCAAGATTAATTAGATATTTTATTTATTTTGGTGTATCTATTGTTAATACAATATTAGGTGTTACAGGAAATATATTATTATCTAATATGAAAAATGTAATCTCAAAAAATAAAATAATATCTAATTTAACAACAGGCATTTTCTTAGGATTATTCTTTGCGTTTATATTTTGTTTAATACCATTATTAGTAAAATCATATCCTTTTGGTTCATCACTAACTTTAGGTGCATCAGATATTATATTGATGGTTGGATATTATTTATTCTTAAGTATAGGAAATGTATTATTATATATATTCTTGCTTCAAGATACATTTGAATTACTATTCCCTAAATTTAAATATTTAATTCCTATATGTGTAGGTATATTATATGCTTTAGTTGCATTTTTCTTTAATGGTAGCTTTGGTATTTATATTTTATTCTTATTTATAATTGGATTAGTAAACGGATATCAAAGATTATTATTTAAAACACAAAATGCATTATCACAATCATCTTGTTTGTTAGCATTCTATATATTTATAATGATTATAAGATTAGTATTGATTTAAAAAGACATTGCTTTTGCAATGCCTTTTTAAATTATAGTAATATCACTATTATATATAAATGATAAGAAATAATTAAATACTTTATCCCAAGATGCTTCATTATGTATTCCATCTTTTGATATTAAAAGTTTAGTATCATTACCTTTATCTTTTAAATAATTATATAATTCTAATGAAGTATTTAGATATAAGCTTTTATCTTTAATCGCATCAGATATTTCATTTTTGCCTACATATAAAAATATTCTTGCGTTAGAATTTTTTCTTTTATTTAAGTAATTATAAAACTCATCATGGAATAAGAATAATGCAGTAGAAAAACATCCTACTGTATTAAATAGTTTATCTTTAGAATATGCTAAATAAAGAGTAGTTGTTGCGGCAAGAGAAGAACCATATATAAATCTATGGTTAATATCTTTATATACATTAAAGTTTTCTTCTATATAAGGTATAATTATGTTTTTTAAATCAGAAATGAAACATCTAAATTTATTAGGATTATTTGTTTTCATTTCTTTAATATATGAATATGTAATCTTAAATGGTGCATATTCATTATTTCTTTCTTTTTCACTTTCACCATTATATATTGCTACACCTAATGCATATTTATTTAATTCATTTTCTAAGTATTTAAAATGATTTTTCATTCTTAATGATCTTTTATATGTAGCATTTTTATCTAAAAATGTATTTTGACCATCTAAAAAATATATTGTATCTAATTTATGAGAAGTATTTGGTACATATATTTCTAATACTATATTTCTTTTAGTTTTAATAAGATATATTGTTCTTTTAATAAGCATAGAATCACCTTTTTGATTATATGATAAATATAGAATAATTTCAATTTACAAACATAACAATATATTATAAAATTATTAATGGTGATGTTTATGATAAAAGCTGTTGTTTATCAATCTCATACTGGCTTTAGTCGTCAATTTGCGTATCATTTTGCAATAAAAGCAGGATTACCTATTTATTCACTTGATGAAGCTAAAAAGCTTAAGGATGGAATAAATGTAATCTATTTTTCTTGGGTAAAAAATGGTAAAATTGTTGATTTAGCTAAAGCAAATAGATTTAATATTACTTATGTATGTGCTGTAGGGGTAAAGTATTATAGTGAGGAATTAGTATCTAATTTAAAAAAGGAAAATAATATAGATAAAATATATTATCTTCAAGGTGGTATTAGATATTATAGATTAAATATATTTGAAAGACAGTTTATGAAATCACTTAAGAAAAGTTTAATTAAAGAATCAAAGAAAAGAAAATTAAGCGATTTAGAAAAAGAATTATTGATTAAGCTTGAGAAAGGATATGAAGAAATAGATTTAGATTCATTAAATGCATTAATTGATTGGTGTATTAATGAGAATAATAATATCGTTTCTTAGCGGAGGTATAATGAGAAAATTTTTACAAGTTTTGTTTTTAGGGGTAGTTATGATATTAACTCTTACCTCATGTAAGAGTATTACACTATATGATAATGAAAGAAGATTATTAGCTAACATTGTCACAGATAATATTGATACATCAGGTACTAAAAACGGAATTGATTTTGAAGTATTCATAGGTGATTATGAAAAGAAATCAAGACGTGTTTATTATTTTGCAAAAACAAATGATGTTTATGAATGTATTGTTCAAAAATCATTTATGAATGAATATATTTTAACTGGTGTTGCAGCAGATGATTATGAAATACCTGAAGGAATAACTATAGATAATGATCTTTATAGAAAATATTATAGATTAAATAGTGATTCTTTATTCACTTTAGATAGAATGCATAGATTTAAGATGCAATATATTGATGTTACATATTCTAAAGAAAGTAAAATGTTTACTGAAAATGGTGTTTCAGTTCCTTTAAATATTGATAGCTATGTTAGTTTTAGGGAACATGTTTCAGATATTTATTCAGATAATTTATTAGATATTAGTGAAGCATTTGCAATAATGGTTCAATCAGTTGGTAATTATGGTTCAATTGATAATATCTCTAAAGGAAGCTTATATGCTGGAATATCTGCAAGTATATCTAGAATTAATATGGAAAAGGAAATGGCAGATACTGGTAAAACTGTTGAATTCTTAAATTTCTATAATAGATATTTATCTGAAGATGATTATAAAACATTTGTTAAATGGAATGAGGACTATGTTAAAGATTGGAGTTTGGGTGCTCCAGGAGCTTATTCAATACCACTTTTTATGACAAATGATTATAAGAAAGTATTTCCAACAATTTCTATAAAGCCATATTTTCAAACTACATTAGATCAAGTACAATATCATAAAGAATTATTCTATGTTGATTTGTATTATACATTTTTAAGTTAGAACGCTCATGCGTTCTTTTTTTTAGTAGAAGAAGTTAAAAAAAAGGATGCATGATTGCATCCTTTAAGTTGCTTATTAAAATTAAGCTCTGTTGTAGAATTCGACAATTAACTGTTCGTTGATGTCTGTTAAGAATTCATCTCTTTCAGGAATTCTTACTAAAGAACCAACATTCTTGTCAGCATCGAAAGAAACATAAGCTGGACGAGAAATCTTAGCTTCTAATGCAGCCTTAACGATAACTAAATCCTTTGAAGCTTCCTTCATAGCAATTGTCTGGCCTGGCTTTACTCTATAAGAAGGGATATCTACCTTCTTGCCATCAACAACGATGTGGCCATGGTTAACTAATTGTCTAGCTTGAGCTCTAGTAGAAGCGAAACCTAATCTATAAACTAGGTTATCAAGACGGCACTCTAATAACTTTAAGAAGTTAACACCTGTCTTACCTTCCATCTTAGCTGCTTCAGCGAAAACCTTAGTGAATTGCTTTTCAGACATACCATATGTATATCTTACCTTTTGCTTTTCAGCTTGCTGTGCACCATATTCCTTTAATTTGCCTCTCTTGGCACCATGTTGACCTGGAGCATAGTTTCTCTTGATTAATTCCTTACCAGTTTCAGAAATAGAATAACCTAATCTACGAGAAACCTTCCAAGTTGAACCTGTAAATCTTGACATTTCTAATGTCCTCCTATATAAAAATTTTTTCTTGGGGAGTAAAAATGTCTTACCTTAACATGATAGGATATCTTGAACTAAACGTTCACCAGAAGTAGCTAAGGTTACTAGCTAAGCTAATGTGCTTCAAGATATTGACTATTTTATTTAAGGGTGCTACTTTTACCCACGCTCAAATATTTTACCAAATTAGGTATATGATGTCAACAATGAATTTTATTTATTATCTTATTTACTTTTAAGTAAATATTTGAATCTATATTTTTTGGACGAATTTTTAAAAAAAATGTAATTATGTTGATTTTTCAACTAAAATTATTTATACTTTATTTGTAGGGTAAAGCCTATTGGTCCTCATATTGTTATTTTGT
>CACZRY010000195.1 GCA_902783745.1 uncultured Erysipelotrichaceae bacterium | reverse complement strand
TTATTATTAACTCTTGACCATATTTTATCTCTATTAAAATCCACACTATCTAATTTTTTAATTATATTCGATGAATGTATAAATTCTTTTTTGAATTCTTCTTTTCCTACTGTATTAAATAATCCATCAATCTTATTTAATACAGTAGAGTATATTATTTCATCTTCAAAATTATTTATAGATTGAATATGATATATTTTCTTGAATCCAAATTTATTTAGCTTAGCTATATTCTTTTCTAATATTTCAGTTTTATTAACATCTATATCGTAAACTAATATAATTATCGTTTCCTTATTTAAAACGGCAATACGAGGATTAGTAATTAATTTGTTGGTAAAATTAAACACTGTAACTTTACCTGGTGTTAGATATTCTTGTTGTCTAACTTTTAATGCATTTATTAATTTTTCTTCACATTCGCCTTCGACAAAATATTGATAAATTTTACTCATTATCATTTTCCTCAGCAATTTCAAATATTTTGTTTACATTTGGTGCTGTATTAAATATATCATTATCAATTATTGTTTTTGGAGATACATTATTTCTATTATCAGCTTCAGATCCACAATTAATAGTTATTATTTGTTTACCATTTATTTTTTCCTTTTTCATGAAATAGAAAGAATGAAACGGGAAACCTAAGCTTAATATGTTCATATTATGTGTTGTGAAGAATATTTGTTCGTTTGGTCCTAATAATGATACCATTGTCGATAGCATGGCTGCTTCTATATCTGAGTTAACATATGAGAACTGTTCATCTATTAAATAAATGCCATTATTATGATGTTTTATACCAAATATAATATTTGATATATTTACGCCATATTTAGTGCCGCTTGATAGTAAAGGAATATCAGATAATTTCATTCCTTCTTGGATTATAATTTTAGCTCCACAATCGTGCTCTAATACATATGCATTATTTGTATCCTTACTCTTAGTAACTTTAATTATTGATGAGTCCAATGTTTTAAATACATCATTTAATATTTTAATATATGAATTTTCTTCTTCATCATTATTTATCTTTTCATAATTTACTGTATCAAAAGGATATTCAGTTGCAGGCAAAACAAGCTTCCAACCTGAATATGGTGTAATATCCTTTAAACATTCAATATAATCTAAATAATTATCCGGTATTGAATTCAATTCTTTTATTTTGTTTTCATAAGAATCTTTTGTTGATTTAGCAGCAGATAAATTAACAAATGTATGTGATACCATAACCTTAGAATCATTAAATTTATCTGATATTAATATTTTATACCTATGTAAGATATGATTATTCTCATTATCTTCTACTAGATCAATTTCTATTTTTGAATCTTTATCATTTTTATTTACAATTTCATCTAATATTATTTTTTCTTTTCTATTTAAAAATAATAAAGTTTTACATATGCATTTAACTAATGATGTTTTACCAGTAGCATTTGAGCCAACAAATATATTTAACTTCTTATATCTAAAAGATGGTACAAATTCTAAATTTTCGTTTTCAATTATGCTTGTCTTAAGCTTATTTGGGAATGAAAAATTAACATTAAAATCATAAAATGATAATACATTATCTAATTTAATATTTAATATTGCCATAGCACTATTCTCCTTATTATTCAAATATCTTGAATATTTATCATTTTTATTATATCCCTAAACAAAATAAAATGCAAGTTACTTGTATGGTAGTATGATTAACTTTTGATTAGTTCCCAAAGGGTATGGGGAATGTGTCACCTAATAAGCGTAGCGTTATTCTTAAACCCTTAAGGGTTAGACCATTCAAAAATAGAAAAGACATATCATAAGTACCTTCTTTAGCTTATGATAGCATAAAAAGAGTAGCGATTGCACCTGCGTAGATACAATGCTATCCCTTTTTTAAAACTGTCTACTTTATAGGGGCTATCTCACTATTTTGACTAGTTTTTTTATTAAAAAATGCTTTAATATAAGTACGAATAGCGGTATGTCTCTCCGGAGCATACTTGAAGGTGTCGGATGCGTCCGGCCCTTTTTTACGCTTCCCTATAAGGTCTTCTACCTTTCGACGACCCTAAAGGGTCATCAAAAAGCAGCTGACAACCGCAAATTTCACTATGGCTTATCACTTGAAGGGATCTACACCTAAAAATTAAAAAAAGTGGGCGCTCAATGCGTCACACGAGTGTGCATCCATAAGGACTTTTTTCGCAAAGCTACGTATCCACCACTTAGCAATGTTATTATACCATATATTATAGCATTGGCAATTTTCACTATTTTTTTAAATTTGTTCGCTAAGAATAGCTTAAACTCTTAGTTCTTAAAAAAATGAACGGCAAAAGCCGTTCACCAATTATAATTCTTTCTTCCATAGTCCATGTAAATTGCAATACTCATAAACAGCAATAGCTTTATCGTTTAATACAAATGAAGCCTTTGGCTCTTCATTTGGTTTTAAATATTTAACCATAAATCCACTTTCTGTTTCAACTGCAATAAACTCAATGTAATGATTCTCTAACATCGGATGAACAACACTTCCAACTACCACATCCAATACATTATTATTGATACTTACACTTGGAACATGCTTCTCAAAAGCAGCATCAACAGTGTTAGCTTTTAATAATGTGTATCCTTCTAGTTTTAAATCATCAGATTTAGAAAATATGATATTCTTTGTTTCTTTATTAATATAAATATTCATTTTAATCCTCCTTTCTAATTAATATCATATGTGATTATATTATCAATATAATTATAAACCAAACTATAAGCCAAATCAAAATGGTATAAGTTTTAATAAGTAGTTATATAATTGCGGGAGCATAAGATAATGGTATTAGAACCGCTACCTTTAAAACGTAATAATGAATTATTGTGTAAAGACAACTTCATTAAATTTTTCTTTGTATTTTTGATAATAATATTCAGCTAAATCATTTATTTTATCCAATGTATCTGCATCAACACCTTCAAGTTCAAACTTGGCATAAACTTCTTCATATAACATTATAATTGCAGTTTCAAAAGCATATGCTTGCATCTTTAAAGGTTGCTTTATATAATCCAATAAAACATCCTGATAATTTTGATTAATTTGTGTATCATATAAACTAGGTTCAGTCTTATATTGATATATCTAAAATCTGTAGTTTCTGTATAAAGATATATCTCATTTACTGTATTTAAATCTATAATTTAAATTCCTCAATAACCTGATGAAGAATAGAACTATCAAATTCTAATGCTATTCCATTAGGTAATGTGAGCTTAATATTTGAAG
>CACZRY010000194.1 GCA_902783745.1 uncultured Erysipelotrichaceae bacterium | reverse complement strand
GGCTTTAACGTCAACAATCGCTGGCCTTACAAGCTGTAATGTTTCAAATGATAACAATTCAACTAATATTGTAGAACAAACTACAACAACAACTACAGTTGTAGATGATGGTAGCTTAAGTAATGAAGAAGTTAATAATCTAATTAATGAATTTAAAAAGAAAGATTATAACTATGCAAGTGTTATTGTTGAAGTTGATGGAGAAAAAAATACTTATGAATATACTTTGCATCTTGATAGTTGGATGCTATATGGTGTAAGAGATTGTAATTATGTACCCCTAGATTCAATTTGTGATATAACTAAATTAAAGGATTTAAATGGATCTTTTAAGATATATCCTAATTCTAGTGATACATATTTAGCTAAATTTATAAAAGATGGAATATCTTATGAATGTGTATTTAGTAAAGATGGTTATGTTGCTACTGCAACATTAGAAAATGTATCTATAGATGCTTACAATCAAGAATTAAAAGTAGAAATTTCTTTTGATAGTATAGATCTTTATCACGAAGAAGATTTTAATAGCTATTTAAATAATGTAAAAAGACTAGATTACAATAAGTGTCATGTTAAATATAGAGATGGTAAGACAGAAGATGTATATTTAAAACCAATTTGGACTAAAGATGGTAGTGTATATGATTATTCTAAATATTTCTTTATTTTAGATGTTAAAGGAATTAATGATATGAAAGCCATATCAATGTATAATTCATACACTATAACATTAGAAAATGAAGATTTTAAAGAAGTACTTACATATGATGAATATGGTTATTTAACAGACTATATTAGTTATGAAAATGATAACGAAAAAGATGTTATTGAATTTGATTTCTCTTATCAAAAATTAGAATCAACAAAAGTTGATTATCAAAAATTATTAAAAGAAGTTGAAAATAGAGAAGTAAAATATGCATTTAATTTATCAAGTAATGCGAATGGAAAAATTGAAACTATCAATAATTTCATTTGTTATAATTTTATTGATGAACAATATATTTTAGATAGCGAAGAATCAATTGAATATAATCCATTAGATTTAGTATATATGGTATTTGATAATGAATCATCAGGTGCATATTTTACACTAGAAAAAGATGAAAATGGTAGATATGTATTATCTGTTATTGATTCGAAAGAATTTGGTCCAAATGCATTATTAATTTGTCATTTTGATGAAAATAATTATGTAACAAATATTTCAGTCAAGACGACAGATAATGGTGTAGATTATAATGATAATGTAATAGAATTTGATATAACTCCAGTTGATTATATAATTCCACAATCTATTTATGAATTATATATAGATGGAATTAGTGATAACTACTATAATGTTGCAACTATTACATCAAATACTGGTGAAGTTATAGAATTACGTAAAGATATAATTTGGGAAAAGAAATTTGATGGATTTGATATTTCATATTTTGCGTTAAATAATTTTGTAAGTAAAGAATCTTATAATGATAAGGATTTAACATTTACTTATGATGGATATTTCACAGTGAAGCATAAGATAGATTCTTCCTCATATGAATTATTAAGATATGATAATGAAGGTATATTAGTATCTTATCAATTATATGTAAGTGATGAATTAAAATCTGAATATACTATTGAATTTAGTGGTGTACAAAATGCACAAATTAGATATGATATAGATGCAATTAAGGCAGAAATTCTTAATAACAGAAAGACTAATTATTATGCTGCAACTGAGGTAAACACAAATTTAGAATCTAATATAGTAAAAAATGTAAACTATACATATGATTATAATTCAAATAAATGGGTTTTATCTAATGGTACTATAGTAGATGGAAATCCATTTATAATGGAAGAATTCCTTGATTTAATAGATGAATTTTACTCTTATGAAATTACAAAAGATGCAAATGGCTATTATAAAATTGTTGGCTATATTCAAATAAATAATTTATTTTGTAAAAGAGTATTAGAATTTAATGAAGATTATTATCTAGTACATTCAACATCTATTATGGGAGATAGAAATGGTAATTTAGTATCGAATAATAGTTCTCTTTTTGAATATGAAAAGAGATTATTAACAAAAGAAGAATTTGAAAAATACTATGGTAGTATTGAAAGAAAGTATTATGATACTTGTGTATATACTATTAAAAATCTAAATACAGGTGAAGATTCTACTTTTACAAATACTAGGACAAGAGCATGGGCTTGTGAATACTATTGTGATCTTGATGTAAAAAATTATTATTTACCTGATAAGACTGATTCATCAATTATAGAATTACCTATAGCTTCTATATATTATGATGGTTTAATAGTAATTGAGGTTGCATATCCAAATCAAGATGTTGTAACTTATAAATATAGTATTTCTAATCCAGGTTATTTATATCATTTTTCTAATTCTACATATGATGTTGATTTAGAATATTCATTAAGCTTTGATAGCAAAACATTATATTCTTTATCTGATGTATCTGCTGAAATATCAAATGAAAGAAAAGCTGAAGAAGTTGCAGTATCAATTGAATTTTTGGATAAAAATGATGATGTTAAAACTATTTATTATGAATATGATTCATCTAAAAGTGAATGGATTAATGAAAAATCATATATAGTTAACCTTAATAATATGATTAGTTTAGAATCAGTATTAGCTTATATTGATACAAATAATGATTCAAATACATATTCATATATAACTAAAGAAAATGGATTATATGTAGTAACTATTGTAACTGATGGTTTAAATAATTCATATTGTAAATTACAATATAATTCTAATTATTATTTAGTGCATGCAATAATTGATTTTACTGATGGTAATGATTTATATTATTATGAAGCTACATCTAATTATTGTAATAAGAAAGTAGATAAAGAATCTTTAGAATCATTTATTGATAATATGAAATTATTAGATTATGACAAGCTTGTTGTTACTGATGAAGATAATGAATGTGAATATGAATTCTTTAAATATCTAGTTTGGGATATTGATAGTAAATATACATTTGCAGATCCTACTATTTTCACTTTAAAAGGCTTTTATTCACCATCTATGTTTGATGATGATAAGTATTATGTAAGTGTTAATAATGATAATTGTTATTGCATAAGACTAGTAGATAATGGTATTGAAAAGGAATATTCATTTGATAATAAGGGTTATATTAAATCATTTAGTATTAGTGACTATTCTATTCCTGAAATAATAGTATATGAATTTAATTTTAGTAAATATTCACCTGAAGTAACATCAAGTTATATTGATACTTTAATAAATAATGCCAAAGAACAGCATAAAAATGAGATTTATGCAAAAGTTAATATAACAGAGCGTAGTTATCTAAATAATACAGTAGATAATTATTCTATAAGTTATAATTCAGACTTAGGTGCATGGGAGGATTCTTTATATTTAGAAGATTTCTTAGAACAATTAAGAGATGGCATTGTTAGAATTAGTGAATATGATAATTATTATTCTATATTAATTAAAATTTCGGATACTAGTTATGCTGAAATAATAGCAAATAAGAATTATTATATAACTGGAATATATTTTTATTCTTTAGATGAATACCAATCTAACTTAACTGTTGAATCATCAGTATCATTCGAATATGAAATAGGAAAATCAAATCCTACAATAGGTCAAACATATGTGGCATCTTATTTCTATAATGAAGTAATTTCTAAACCTATAACAAAGTTTAGTCATGTTGTAATGAGCGCAAATGAGGGAGCTAATCAAGCAAGTTTTGATGGATTTGGCTTTAATGGAGTATGGATTTTCCCAGATGGCCCTTCACCTGATTTTATACCTACTCTAAAGTCATTATTTTCATTCTATGATTTAGATACTTTAGATACATTTATGAGTATACAAAAAACAGAAAAATACTATATTTGTATTGTAACTACTGAAGATGGCAGTCAAATGGTATATTTTGATGTAAACACATTGTATATGACTAAAATTTCAATTGAAGATCAGATGGAATATTCTTTTACATATGATAATTCATTTGATATAGATGATTATAGAGTAGAAAAAGAATCATTTACTCAAGAACAAATTAAAACTATTACTGATGGTATGAAGTTTGAATTAGAAATATTCTATTTAAATAGTTCAAAGATGGTCGATAAAAAATATACATATAGTCAAGAAAATGATGAATTATATGATGTAGATTTAAATGTTTTAAATTTAAAACATGGTCTATGCTTCGATATAGATTCATATAGTAATGAAATATATTATAATTACTATGGTACTATCATAAAGACATTTACTGTTAAAGTTGACTCTTTCAATTATACATATAATATTCTATATGATAAAGATTTATGCGCTAAATATGGATGGGTTGTAATAACTGATGCTAAAGGCAATTTTATAGAAGATATTTCTATTAATTATTATTACTATAAATATTAGTATATATGGGCACCAACATTTAAGTTGGTGTCTTTTTATATTTTTTAAAAATATAATTATAAATTTATTCTTAAATATTCCTATATATTTTAGTCTATAGAGTAAAGCGATTTCATTTTTTAACCGATTTTCATTGAAAATGACGTTTTCATATGTTATAATTAACTCAAATTGAAACGATATTTTAGGAGGATCTATCTATGGCAAATGTAACAATTTATGATGTAGCTGGTGCCGCTAAGGTTTCACTTGCGACAGTAAGCCGTGTAATGAATAATCCCGATAAGGTTAATCCAGAGACTAGAGAAAGAGTTTTAAAGATTATAAAGGAATTAGGATATCGTCCAAATGCGATTGCAAGAGGACTAGCATCAAGAAAAACTACAACAGTAGGAATTATGATGGCTGATGTATCACGTGCTGCAACAGCTGCAGTATTAGGTGGTATTATTGATATCGCTAAGAAATATAATTACGCATTAAAGATTTTTTCTATGGCAGATGATGAGGATATAAAGGATATTATGTCTACTGTTGTATCAGAACAAGTAGATGGTATTATATTCATGAATGATGAACTTGATTCTAATCAGATGAATGTTGCGATTACAAGAATACAAGATGCAGGTATTCCTGTTGTATTATGTAATGCAGTTTA
This sequence comes from uncultured Erysipelotrichaceae bacterium, assembly GCA_902783745.1. Classification (GTDB taxonomy): domain Bacteria; phylum Bacillota_I; class Bacilli_A; order Acholeplasmatales; family Anaeroplasmataceae; genus Anaeroplasma. The sequence goes on along the minus strand of CACZRY010000194.1, from coordinate 1,823 downwards.
TGATGAATTTAAGAATATTCCATTAGTAGCAATAGATTATGAAAAAGCTACTTATGATTTAACAAAGAAGCTTCTTGAAAAAGGTAAGAAGGATATTTATATTGCATCAACTGTACATAAATATACATCTAACTTCAAAAAGATTAGCGGTTATTCTAAAGCAATGAAGGAAGCAGGTCTTGAGCCATTAGTATTCCGTACATCAGGTGATGTTGCAATCAATTCATTACATTTTAATGAATTTATTAAGAACCATCATATTGATGCCTTAATTGGTGTAAGAGATTCTATTGCCATTTCATTTATGAATATTGCTATTAAGCAAGGATTTAGAGTTCCAGAAGATATTTCAGTTATTGGTCTTCAAAACATAAAATATGCAGTTTTATCAAGGCCAAACTTGACATGTATAGATACTCCGGGTTATGATATAGGAGCTGTTTCTATGAGATTACTTACAAAGATCATGAATAATGATGATGTAGAAGAAACAAAAGTATTCTTACCATATTCTGTAGTTGAAAGAGAGTCAGCATAATTTTATAGTCTAGTGATAAAGAATTAAGTAGAATAATTATTTATGCAATAAGAGAATAAGCGGTTGGTGTAAGCTTATCTAAATTATTATTTGAATTACAGCTTTTGAAGACATATTACTAAAGTGCAGGAGTAATCCTGAATTAAGGTGGTACCGCGTTTATGACGTCCTTATTTTTAGGGCGTCTTTATTTTTTAATACTAAAAAAAGAAAAGGAGATATTATTTATTATGGGTATTTTTGAAGAATTAGAGTGGAGAGGATTAGTTAAAGATGTATCTGATCCATCAATTAGAGAAAAGATTAATAAGGGTGGAATGAAATTCTATATTGGTACAGACCCAACAGGTGATTCATTACACATTGGACATTTCTCTTCATTCTTAATTTGTAAGAGATTAAAGGATGCAGGACATCATCCTGTAATCTTAGTAGGTGGAGGTACAGGATTAATTGGTGATCCAAAGCCAAATGCTGAACGTCCTATGATTACATATGAAACAGTTAAGCATAATTTTGATTGCTTAAAAGCTCAGCTTGAAAAGTTGTTTGGAGTTGAGGTTGTAAATAACTATGATTGGTTATCAAAGATTAATTTCATTGATTTCTTAAGAGATTATGGTAAATATTTCAATGTTAATTACATGCTTCAAAAGGATATTATCGCAAGAAGAATTAATTCTGGTGAGGGTATTACTTATACAGAATTCTCATATATGATTATGCAAGCAACAGATTTCTTATATCTACATGAACATAATGGCGTTGATATGCAGGTTGCAGGTCAGGATCAATGGGGTAATATTACTGCAGGTATTGAACTTACAAGAAGAAAAACTGGTGAAGAAGTATATGGCTTTACAATGCCACTTCTAACTAAGAGTGATGGTACTAAATTTGGTAAGACAAATGGTAAGGCTATTTGGCTTGATCCAAATAAAACATCTCCATATGAAATGTATCAATTCTTTATTAATTCAGAAGATGAAAAGGTTATTGATTATCTTAAGTTCTTAACATTCTTATCAAAAGAAGAAATTGAAGAATTAGAAAAGAAGAATCAAGAACATCCTGAATTAAGAGAAGCTCATAAGGCATTAGCTCATGAAGTTATTAAGTTTATCCATGGAGAAGATGCGTATAATGAAGCTGTAAAGATTAGTGATGCATTATTCTCTGGTGATGTTAAGAATTTAACTGCAAAAGAAATTGAAATGGGATTCAATGGACTTCCTTCAATTGATGGAGAAGAGATGGGAATCTTAACTGCGTTAGTTAAGACAGG
>CACZRY010000193.1 GCA_902783745.1 uncultured Erysipelotrichaceae bacterium | reverse complement strand
ACGAATTCATCTTAAATAATTTTATTCTAATTCGAATGCACCAGTATATAACTGATAATAAACACCCTTTTGATTAATTAATTGATTATGATCACCACGTTCAATGATATGACCATGGTCTAATACCATAATTGCATTTGAATTTCTTACTGTAGATAATCTATGTGCAATAACAAATACAGTTCTTCCATTCATAAGGTTATCCATACCACGTGATACTAATAATTCTGTACGTGTATCAATTGATGAAGTTGCTTCATCTAATATCATAACAGGAGCATTTGCAATTGCTGCTCTTGCGATTGATATTAATTGACGTTGACCTTGAGATAATTGAGAACCATTTCCTGTTAGCATTGTATTAAAGCCTTCAGGTAATCTTGTGATAAAGTCATATGCATTTGCAATTTTTGCTGCATTATATACTTCTTCATCAGTTGCATCAAGCTTACCATATCTAATGTTTTCCATTACTGTGCCAGTAAATAGATTTGTATCTTGTAATACAATACCAATAGATTTTCTTAAATCATCTTTTTTAATTTTATTGATATTAATACCATCATATCTTATTTTACCATCAGCTAAATCATAGAAACGATTAATTAAATTAGTAATAGTTGTCTTACCAGCTCCTGTTGCACCAACGAATGCAATCTTTTGACCTGGTTTTGCATAAATTGATACATCATGTAAAACTATTTTTTCAGGGAAATATCCGAAATCTACATCAAAGAATCGTATATCACCTTTTAATTCTGTATAAGTAATAGTTCCATCTTCATGTGGATGTTTCCATGCCCAATGACCTGTTTTTTCATTAGTTTCAGTAATATTACCATCACTATCGATTGAAGCATTTACTAATGTTACATAACCATTATCTTCTTCTGGTTTTTGATCCATTAATTCATAAATTCTATCAGCACCAGCAAGACCCATAACTACTGAATTTAATTGCATTGAAATTTGGTTAAATGAGTTAGCAAATTGTCTAGACATACCAAGGAATGTTATAGCTGTACCAATTGTTAAACCAATTTCAGCACCAGTACCATATCCTCTTAATGATAGATTAGGAACATTATTAATTACAAGTACAACACCTATAATTGCAACAATAACATATAATAAATTACCAATATTGTGAATGATAGGTCCAAGCATGTTAGCATAAGCATTAGCCTTAAATCCATCTTGATTTAATTGTTCATTTAATACTTCAAAATCTTCTTGATTCTTCTTTTCGTGATTAAATACCTTAACAACCTTTTGACCTTCCATCATTTCTTCAATGAAGCCTTCACATATAGCAAGTGATTTTTGTTGCTTAATAAAGTATTTAGCAGAACCTCCACCAATTTTCTTTGTTGCAAGGAAAATAAACACAACAGCAACAACAATCGCAACTGTTAACCATAAGCTTAAGAAACACATTATTACAAATAATGCAGTTACTGTAATAATTGTTTGAATTGCTTGAGGAATAGCAACAGAAATTAATTGTCTTAAAGCATCAGTATCATTTGTATAAGTTGACATAATAGTACCATGCTGATGACGGTCAAAATATGAAATAGGAAGCTTTTCCATTTTATTAAACATATCTTTTCTTACTTTAGCTAAAAAGCCTTGAGTTAATCTTGCAAGTACTTGTCCTTGTATAACAACTGATAAGAATGAAACAATATAAATAGAACCCATAATAATTAAATATAATTGTAGGTTTCCTTTTGCTTGATCCCAGTTTCCAAAATTATATGTTTTTTCAACAATACCAGATTCCATATTATCAACAATCATTTTCATAATTAATGATGGAGCAAGACTACCTACTGCTGTTAATATGATTGTTATTGCAATAACTATAACATGTAATGGATATGAATGGAATAAATATCCCATTGTTCTTGAGAAAGTCTTTTTCTTATTAAACTTTCTTGTTGTAGCACCAAATCTAGGCATATTACATTCCCTCCTTTACATTATCATCTGATTGCTTATTTTGAGTTTCATAAACTTCTTTATAAATTTCATTACGCTCTAATAATTCACTTGGAGTACCAATATCATTAATAGTACCATTATCCATAATTATTATTCTATCAGCATGCTGAATAGATGAAATTCTTTGTGCAATGATAATCTTAGTTGTATTAGGGATAAAATCCTTTAATCCACGCTTAATAATCGCATCTGTTTTTGTATCAACTGCAGATGTAGAATCATCTAAAATTAAAATTTTAGGATTCTTTAATAAAGCTCTTGCGATACATAATCTTTGTTTTTGTCCACCAGATACATTACTTCCGCCTTGTTCAATTCTAGTATCATATTTATCAGGGAATTGTTCGATGAATTCAGATGCACAAGCGAGCTTACATGCATTTATTATTTCTTCATCAGTTGCATCTTCTTTACCCCATCTTAGGTTAGTTTTAATAGTACCAGCAAATAACATATTCTTTTGTAATACTACAGAAACATTATCTCTTAATACCTTTAAATCATAATTTCTAACATCAACACCACCAACAGAAACACTACCTTCTGTTACATCATAAAGTCTTGAAATTAGATTTATAAGTGATGTTTTTGATGAACCAGTTGAGCCTAAAATACCTATAGTTTCACCTGATTTAATTTCAAAATTTATATTTGATAAAGCTTTCTTTTCAGCATCAAGTGAATATTTGAAAGAAACATTATCAAATTTAATAGAACCATCCTTAACTTCCATAATAGGATCATCTGGGTTAGATAATGTGGGTACTTCTACTAATACTTCACAAATTCTTTTTGCAGATTCAATAGATATTGCAATCATAACAACTACCATGTTTAACATCATTAATGCCATTAATGATTGGAATCCATATGTTGTTAAAGACTGGAACTGACCAATTGTAATATCATTAAAAATAAATACATTTTTACCTTGTTTAGTAGTTTCAACTATATCAAGAGTTGAATTATTAATAATAGTAATTGAACCTATTAATAATACAATAATCATAATAATACTTGCAGCGGCATTCATTGCTGGATTTGTCCATGCAACAATAGATTCACCTAATGTGAAATCCTTTTTAACCTCATCTGCAGCCTTATTGAATTTTTCTTTTTCATAGTCTTCTCTTACAAATGATTTAACAACTCTAATACCTTTAATATTTTCTTCAACAGATTCATTTAATGCATCATATTTCTTAAATACTCTATTGAATACTTTCATTGCAACAACCATAATAATTAGCATAATTAATGCTAATACAACCATTACAACAACAAATATCCATGCTATTTTAGCTGAAATAACAAATGACATTACCATTGAGAAAATAATCATTAAAGGACTTCTTAATGCAGTACGAATTATCATCATATAAGCATTTTGAACATTTGTTACATCTGTTGTCATTCTAGTAACTAAAGATGATGTTTGGAAGCGGTCAATATTTGTAAATGAGAAATTACAAATAGCCTCATACATATCTTTTCTTAAATTTTTAGCAAATCCAGCAGATGCTTTACTACAAAAATATCCTGCAAGTGCACCAAATGTTAATGATGCAAAAGCCATTAATACAATAATAACTGCATAAATTACAAGCATTGTTGTATCAGGATTATTCATCTGGTCTACTAGCTTAGCTGTCATAAATGGTAAAATACATTCCATTATAACTTCTAATGTAATAAATAAAATTGAAAGTATAGATGGTTTTTTATATTCTCTTATACTTTTCTTAAGTATTTTAAGCATGGGAATCTTTTTCTTCTTTTCCATATTACTACTCCTTTCCCATCGCAATAGTTAATTTATTTAAGAGAGTATTTAAAGATTTTAATTCTTCTTTTGTAAAATCTTTAGTTATAATTGATTCAAATTTAATCATATCATCTTTTAATACTTCATACATTTTAATAGCATTATCAGTTAATACTAATCTTTTTAATCTTTGATCACTATTTACCTTTTCTCTTAAAACTAATCCATCATTTTCCATTTGCGTAATAATATTTGATGCAGTTGATCTTGAAAATCCAAAATGGTTTTCTAATGTCTTTTGGTAAACATCTTCTTTGCTTTCACAAATAAATGATATAATCATACGACTTACACCATTTGTTTTAGAAATATTTGTATCTTCATTTAAGCTTGAAACATATCTTTTATAATTATTAGCAATACAAAATATTGATGATAAAATTGGCTTATCCATATATACACCTCTTAACAAGTATATATTTTACTAAAAAATTATGTTAAAAAAATGTTTTATTTGGAACTTTTTTAAGTAAACGTTTGCATACATATTTTCTTTGTAAATTGAATTTATAATCATTATTGATTATAATATAATAGAAGTTGGTGAGATTTATGTATTTTGAACTTGTTGATGAAGAAAAGGAATTTAAGTCTATTGAAATGATGGCAGGTATAATATGGCCTGTATTCTATAAATCTATTTTACCTAAGGACGAGATTATATATATACTAAAAGAGTATTTATCTGTTGAAGGCATAAAAAAGCAATCTAATTCTGGTACTACATTCGTAATAATCTATGAAGAAGATATTAAAGCTGGTTTTATGTCATATAAATTTTTTGATGATTATATTTACATAAATAATTTATATATCTTACCTCAATATAGAGATAAAAATGTTGGACAAGAAACATTAGTCTACTTAAGTCAATTTAAATTACCTTTAGAAATCCATATTAATGCATTAAATTTAGATACAATTGAAGCATTTAAGCATTTAGGATTTGTTGAAAAAGGCCTAATAAATGATGATATAGGAAATGGTTACATTAATAAAGATGTAATATTAAGAAAAGAGTGAAAAAATTAATTTTCACTCTTTTTTACTTCTTCTTTATATTTCTTTTTAATTTTAATTCTAATTCTCTTTTTTGAATCTTCTTTGACTGAATGATTTATTGATACGTTAGAAACAAAAAATTCTTCCATTTTGGGCTCACTGAATCCATTTTTAAATACATAAGCAACCATATCATCAGCAAATCTTAATTCATATCTATCTTTATATTCATAAATAGCTTTTAAATTTGTATAATCATAATCAAATTTTGTTACTTGACCATTAACATTATTCTCACATCTCATAGAATTTTCTTTAAATGTATAAGTGTAATTACAGCCATTATCACATAATAATTGATTTTCTTTATAAAGCTTTTTAGGTAAAGACTTAAACTGTAGTAAACTCATTATTAAATATGCTATACCTATTGCCATAAATAATGCAGCAAAAATTAAAATTGACATTGAAACTTGACCAATATGTTCTAATATTGAATATAAAAATACACCAAAGCCAAAAATTATTACTACTGCAGACATTATAAGTCTTTTATAGATTGATCTTTTGGCAGAAAATGTAAGCAATTGCTTCATTTTATCGCCTGAAATTGTTGTGTTATTCTTTACAACCATATAACATACTCTCCTAAAAAAAATGGCAGCTATAAGTATAATAATATTAAAATATTTAAACTTATGCTGCGATATTTGAAATATATAAAATATATTTATTATTAAATTGGCAGCAGCTACAGGGATCGAACCTGTGAAATGCTGGGGTCAGAGTCCAGTGCCTTACCGCTTGGCTAAGCTGCTATAAAGTATT
>CACZRY010000192.1 GCA_902783745.1 uncultured Erysipelotrichaceae bacterium | reverse complement strand
ATGAAGGATTTATATAAGAAATACTATGGACTTGATCTATCTAAGGAAGAATTAACTAAATATGTATGGGCATATATTCCACATTTATTTAGAAGCCCATTCTATGTATATCAATATGCAACATCATATGCTGCATCAGCATTAATATATGAAAATGTATCTAAGGGTACACCTCATGCATTTGATAAGTATATTAATTTATTAAGAAGCGGTGGTTCTGATTACCCTGTTAATTTATTAAAGAAGGCAGGAGTAGATTTAACTAAACCAGATGCGTTTAAGGCTGTCGCAAGAAGACTTGATGAATTAGTTTCAATGCTTGGTGACTTATTAAAGTAAAAAAATATTTTTATGAATATCATAATAGTTATGATATAATATCATTAAAGTATTTTTTTGAGGTATATTTTATATGAGAAAATGTGTCGTAAAAGCACTTGAAACTGAATATAATATAAGCTTATATAAAAAGAAGCCATTATTTGATTTTATAAAAAGACTATTTGATATTATTTTATCATCTTTAGCAATTATATTATTATCATGGTTATTAATAATACTTGCTATATTAGTAAAATGTACATCAAAGGGACCTGTTTTTTATGGACATAGTAGAGTTGGTAAAAACGGACGTATGTTTAAGGTTTTAAAATTTCGTTCTATGAAAAATGAAAACAAGCCTTTAGAAGAAATATTTACTAAAGAACAAATGGAAGAATGGAAGCGTGACTTTAAGGTTGTAAATGACCCAAGAGTTACTAAGATAGGTAAATTCTTAAGAAAAACATCTTTAGATGAGTTACCTCAGCTATTTAATATATTCTTAGGACAAATGTCTATTGTAGGCTGGAGACCAATATTACCTGAAGAATTAGAGCGTTATAATGAAAATAAAGAGCTTTTAACAAAGGTAAAGCCAGGCTTAACTGGGTTTTGGGCAGCAAATGGTAGAAGTAATACAAGTTATGAGGATAGAATTAAATTAGAATTATATTATTCAGTAAAAAGAAGTATATGGCTAGATATTAGAATTATATGGTGGACAGCTATAGGTGTTTTAAAGCGTGATGGCGCAGAATAATAAATTATAAAGATTGGTTTAAGCCAATCTTTTTTTATCAAAAAAAGAAGTGCAATTTGCACTCCTTTAATTACTTCTATGCTTATTTCTATAATTTACAATAAAACAATCTAGTTTAATAGAGAATAAGAATAATTTAATTCTAAGCTTTTCTTTTTTAGAAGCATAGCTATATATTAATTTTTTATTCTCTTTAATCCACTTTTTATTGTTTTTTATTAATTCCTTATAATTCTCATATTTAAAATTATAATAGTGTTCAGATAATCCTAATCTTGCGTGAGCTTCTTGTACTAAACATAAATTCTTTAGTTCATCATCAAAATTAAGCAATTCTTCTATTTTTTGATATGCGGTAATAGAAGTTTCAACTCTTTTAATAAAATTGATATTTTTAACTCTTAGGGCTGAATTTGAATGGATTATGTAATGATAATAAGGTTTGTTTACATGATATGATTTATTAACCTTTAATGCGTATTCTACTGCGAATAAGGAATCTTCTGCAACATATATATTTTTATCAAAGAATATGTTGTTTTCTTTTATTATATCTAGTCTATAGATTTTATTCCAAATGACACAATTAAAATTAGCTATATCTATAATGTTTTTTATTGTATCATGTCTATTTAAATCAAGTGTAGAAGAAGTAGATATTATAGATCTTTCTTCTAATTTCTTTTCTTCATTATCAATAGATATACCAAATGTTACTAAATCATATCCCTTATCCATTATATCTATAAGTTCTTTATAGCAATTATCTATATAATCATCAGAATCTATAAATGTTATATATTTACCACTTGAATTAAGAATTCCTACATTTCTTGCGTTAGATACACCTAAGTTATTAATATGTATAACCTTTATATTTTCATTTTGATAATTATCACATAGCTTTCCTGATTCATCAGTTGAACCATCATCTACTAATATTATTTCATAATCTATATTTTGATTCATTATAGATTTTAAACATTTATCAATATATTTATATGTGTTATATACAGGTATTACAATTGAAAGTTTACTCAATTTTATTATCCCCTTTTTTATGTAATTTTGATTTTATAAGCTTTATACCAATAAATATCATTTCATCTTTTAATATTAACGCAACTATAAAATATATTGCCATACCAATTAATATAAGAATAATTGTATTTAATGGGCTAGATTCAAATTTTCCTTCAATTAAGAATAATGTAGTACCCATAACTATACCTGCAATAATATTCTTCCATCCTGATAATAGGGCTTTTTTAATAGAAATATCATTTTTTACCATAAATAGATCAACAATTAATATTACAAATTCACCTGCAACAGATGCGATAACCGCACCAATTGTACCGAAATTTATTAATAATATAATAGTTAGAGTTAAATTAACAATTGTACCAATAAGAATAGATATAGTATATTTTTTATCTCTTCCTGTAGGAATTAGATATTGTACACCAATAACATTAGATAATCCCATCGCAAGCGCAATAGGAGAGAATGTTATCATTAATTTGATTACAGGCTCATATCCTTCACCAAAGAACCATAAATTTATATTCTTTGATATTGCCGCAAGTCCAATAGATAATGGAATACCTAAGAACCATACAAATTTAAAAGAGAAGTAGATATTATTCTTTAATTGATTAATATTACCAGTACTATATTCTTTTGCGTTTCTTGGTATCATTACAACACCAAGACATGTAACTATAGTAAGTGGTATTTT